>JAGLJX010000188.1 GCA_023142175.1 Emcibacter sp. | reverse complement strand
CCCGTATGCTACCGATAATTTGATATTTCTACCGGGCATGGGCAACAGGTCTTTCAAGAAAGATGTATGTTGCCTGCGTTCTGTATTGCTCAGGTTTTTAGCCTGAAGCCGGATAGTCAAATCTCGGTCTTCGCCGTAAGGTCGCCAGAAAAAATCCAAATTAAATTTGGTATATCCTTCTGTCATTATCTCATTCTCGGACAGGTCAGTCTGGGCATCCACCAGTCTTATATTTCCGCTGGCTCCAAAATATAACCCTTCATATTTAAAGCCAAGATTGGCAGATTTAGGCGGAATACGGGGTATGTTTTCACCGTTATCTGTAAATTCCGCCTTGACGATATCGCCGGATATATTAAGCCAGAGGTTGTGATCGTTCTGATTGAATATGAGAAAGCTGCTTTCTAGCTCCGCCCCGTAAAATCGCGCGTCACGTTGACGAAATTCCAGAACATTTAAGCCGGCAATTTGCAATCCTGTGAATTGCTCAGAAATAAAGTTACCATACCATGTGTGATAGAGGTTGACGTTGGCCTTCAAACGCTCTGTTTCCTTTTTTAAGGTCAGTTCAAGGCTGGTGGCTTTCTCTTTTGTCAGATTAATATTGCCCTTTTCAAAGGCACTGGTAGCCAGATGCGGGCCGTTGGAAAAAAGTTCTTCTGCCGTTGGTGCGCGTTCTGTGCGACCAAGGGACAGGCCGATCAGACTGTCTGACGTGGGGTGAATGGCGGCACCGGCAGAAAGGCTTATATTATTAAAACTGCGTTTCTGGTTCAGGCTCTTGTTGTCAACAGTTTGATGATCGAAACGGGTTCCGAATTCCAGTGTTACGGGATCAAGTGATAT
Organism: Emcibacter sp.; assembly: GCA_023142175.1. Next base: position 5,195 of record JAGLJX010000188.1, on the reverse strand, counting down.
TTCCTCAACCACAAAAACGCCCCATTGCAGGGTGTTTGTTGGTGGGACGAAGGCTTCATCACCAATGGCTTCAAAATCACGCTTGCGGATTTGCAAACCCATTGAACCATGAAGTTTTCCTATCTCCCGCTGGATCACTTCAATACGGCCTTCCCATCCCTTATTGGCGAAAATAGTACCAATTTCAGCCCCCTCCAGTTCTATATGTTCGTAATCGCCGTGACCAAAGCGCAGCCGGACTTCTTCAAAAATCAGGAAATCTTGTTCCAGATTGCCTTTCACATCAAACCGTTTTTGGTCAAGGGCTATCCGCACCTCTTCTTCTTCTCCTGGTACACCATAGTTGCTGTCATTCAGGCTGAAAGAAAGTCCAAACACGGCTTGCTTCCCGACCCAGCTTAGCCCGATGGCCCCCCCTTTATTGTCCACATCGGAATTTTCAACCTGACCGAATGTGCTATCGGCTCCCTGCGCCCTTAGAATGTCACTTTTAGCAAAAGCCGGAATGTTGTAATTCGCGGAATTTCTGAAATAACCATCAATATGTAACAGCAGGGCAGTATCTTCAGAGCCACCAATACGCGCATTTATGACTAGCCCGCCGGAATAATCCTCTGCGGCGGAGCCATAGCCAAAGCGCGCACGGCCCGTGAGCGTTGTATCTGGAATAACACTTGGGATCCGGCCATCAATGATATTGACCACACCACCGACGGCATTGCTACCATAAAGAAGTGTGCTGGCCCCGCGCAATACTTCGATGCGTTCGGCGGTCAGAGGGTCCGCCGCCACAGAATGGTCCGGTGACGTGCTGGAGGCGTCAATGCTGCCGATACCGTTTATCAGGATGCGAATACGGTCGCCGCCCAGTCCGCGAATGATGGGACGGCTGGCCCCCGGACCAAAAAAGCTGGAGGAAATACCGGGAATACCGGACAGGGTTTCCCCTATGGTGGCTTCCATACGTTGCTCAAGTTCATCAAGCCCGATCAGGCTGCTGCCCTGCAATACGTCAAGACGGGTTTTGCTGTGCGGCGCGCCGGTGGCAAAAACCTCTTCCATCTCATGACCATGATTATGGGGTTTTATGTCATCATCATAGGCTAGTTCACGCCCATATACAGATGTTATGGTAGAAAGAATGACTATCCCCGTCATGCCAGAATATATTATATTTTTCACGCTTTTCATTCGCCTTTTTCTGAACGAAAGCCACTGTGTTATAATATATCAAAAATATCAAGTATTATTTATTATTCATCAACTAAAAGTTGATCGATCAGGGCATGGGCGCTTGGGGAGTTCCAATGAGCGGAGCCGGTCATCAGTCCCATCTGTTTGCCTTGCCTGTTGATCAGGATCGTGGTGGGATAGCCGATGGTTTTCATGGCGGTGCCGAGGATGCCTCTTTCATCATAATAAAGATCAAGATTTTTGATGCCGATTTTATCGAGGAATATGCGTGATGGTTTCACGCCGCCCCGGTCAACAGAAATTAGTATCACCTTGAAATCATCACCGCCCCGGACTTCTTGTAAGGCATCAAGATCGGGCATTTCTTCCCGGCATGGAAAGCACCATGTGGCCCAGAAGTTGACCAGAAGAGTTTGACCGGGATTCTTATCAATAATATCATTCAGGGTCAGGGCATTGCCCGCTTCATCCCTGATTCTAATGTTGGGAATGGCCGGTCGGTTAGGATATGTGCGTAACAGAACCTTGCCGCCTGTCATGCTACTGTCCACTGAAATCAGTCCTTCATCGTGACTGGATTTTGCTTTATCGGGTGGACCAGACATGAAAATGGCGCTCAATATAATGGCGGCAAAAGCCACGATCATCAAAATTTTTTTATTCATATTCTTTGCTTTGTTTTCCTAAAGACAGACCATAAACTAAGGATATCGGGTAAAATAAACAAGAGCCTATTCGTTCAGTTTTTTGTGATCAAACGCTATAAAGCTTGCCTAAGGCACTGGATTATCGTATTTCCCGCCCTTATAATAACCATATAATAATTGACAGTTTTGAAAATGAGTGAAGATCATGGCATCTGAAAAAGACACAACATCGGGGCAGGCTAACAGCCTTTGGGGCGGTAGGTTTGAGGTCGGTCCGGCGGAAATCATGGAAAAAATCAATGCGTCTATTGATTTTGACAAGATTTTATACGCGCAGGATATTCGTGGCTCCAAGGCCCATTGCACGATGCTGATAGCGCAGGATATTATCTCATCGGAAGATGGGGCGAAAATTCTTGCCGGTCTGGATCAGGTGCAGGCAGAGATCGAAGCCGGAAATTTCACCTATGACGCGAAGCTGGAAGATATCCATATGCATGTGGAATCACGGCTGACAGAGATTATCGGCGATGCCGCCGGACGGCTGCATACGGCTAGATCTCGCAACGATCAGGTGGCGACAGATTTCAAGCTGTGGGTGCGCGATGCCATGGATCAGATGGATCAGGCTTTGAAAGCACTGCAAAGCGCACTTGTGGACAAGGCAGAGAAGAATGCCCATGTGATCTTGCCGGGCTTCACCCATTTGCAATCAGCACAGCCGGTGACCTTTGGTCATCATCTGTTGGCCTATTTTGAGATGTTCACCCGTGATCGGGATCGGTTGCGGGACGCGCGCGGGCGGCTTAATGAATGTCCGCTTGGTGCGGCTGCTCTGGCGGGAACGTCTTTTCCCATAGATCGTCACCAGACGGCAGATGCACTGAATTTCCGCTCACCCACCGCTAATAGTCTGGACAGCGTGTCTGACCGGGATTTTGCGTTGGAATTTCTGAGTGTAGCCTCCATATGTGCGACCCATGTGTCACGGTTGGCTGAGGAAATTGTCATCTGGTCCTCGGCCCAGTTTAATTTTGTCACCCTGAGTGATAAATTTACCACCGGATCATCCATCATGCCTCAGAAACGCAATCCGGATGCGGCGGAGCTGTGTCGGGCCAAGTCGGGCCGGATCATCGGTGCGCTGACCAGTTTACTTGTGGTCATGAAGGGGCTGCCGCTGGCCTATAGTAAGGATATGCAGGAAGATAAGGAAGCCACGTTTGATGCGGCCAATGCCTTTTCCCTTATCATTGCCGCCATGACAGGTATGGTCGGTGATATGAGGGTTAATGAAGGGCCCATGAAAGCATCCACAGAAAATGGGTTTATCACGGCGACGGATCTGGCTGACTGGCTGGTGCGGGTGCTGGATATGCCGTTTCGGAACGCTCATCATGTGACGGGTTCTCTTGTAGCACTCGCAGAAGATAAGGGTTGTGACCTTGACGGCCTGAGTTTGGCAGATATGCAGACGGTGGAGCCGATGATTACCGAGGATGTGTTTTCTGTGCTGACGGTGGAGAGTTCCGTGGCCAGCCGCACAAGCTTTGGCGGTACGGCACCGGAACAAGTACTGGCACAGGTCAAAGCCGCTAAAGAGCGTATTGAGTGATATTCAGAGGGAAAAAATAATGCGGAAACTAGTGTTTATTTTATGTCTGAGCCTTCTCTGTATGGGGGTGTCTTCTTGTGGCAAGCGCGGTGATCTTATGCCGCCACCCGGTTATGAGAAATCCTGAAATTTAACCCGAAATAAGAAAGTATAAGTTCATGGACCATTTTGGCTTTAGACAGGGTGAAATGCACGCGGAAAACCTGAGCATCAGCAAGATTGCGGCGCAGGTCGGCACACCTTTTTATTGTTATTCCACGGAAACGCTGATCCGGCATTATGATGTCTTTTGTCAAGCCTTTAAGGGGCATGACTTTCTGCTGTGTTATGCGGTCAAGGCCAATACCAATCAGGCGATAATCAAGACATTGGCTGCTCAGGGTGCAGGCGCGGATGTGGTCTCCGAAGGCGAGATGCGTCGGGCGCTTCTAGCAGGAATTCCGGCGGAAAAAATCGTCTATTCCGGTGTAGCCAAGACGGAAAGCGAGATGACTTTTGCGCTCGAACAGAATATTTTCCAGTTTAATGTGGAATCCGAACCGGAATTGCACCAATTGAGCCGGATCGCTACTAATATGGGCAAAACTGCCGCCATAGCCTTTCGCATTAATCCGGATGTAGATGCCAAAACCCATGCCAAGATTTCAACGGGGAAAGCGGAAAATAAGTTTGGGGTTCCCTGGACCCGCGCCCGCGAGATATATGCCACAGCGGCAAAACTGCCCGGAATTCGGGTGCAGGGCGTCGACCTTCATATTGGCTCACAGCTCACCGACCTTGAGCCTTTTGCAGAAGCTTTTGAGCGCATAGTAAAACTGATTGAGGGTTTGCGGGACGATGGTCATAATATCTCCGTGCTTGACCTTGGTGGGGGTCTTGGAATTCCTTATGACCGTGAGGTGACAAAGCCGCCATTGCCACTGGAATATGGCGAGATGGCCAAGAAGATTGTCGGCCATCTGGGCTGTAAAATAATCATTGAACCGGGCCGTCTTCTGGTGGGGAATGCGGGCATATTGGTGTCAAAAGTGATTTATGTAAAGCAGGGCGAAAACCGTAAATTCCTGATTATTGATGCGGCCATGAACGATTTGGTAAGACCAAGTATGTATGATGCTTATCATGAGATTGTTGCGGTGAAGGAAAGAGACGGGCCGTCTTCGACCTATGATGTGGTGGGGCCGGTTTGTGAAACCGGGGATACATTAGCCCGAGGGCGGGAATTGCCGGATCTTGAATCTGGTGATCTGGTAGCGATCAGGTCAGCGGGAGCTTACGGTGCCGTGATGTCATCCACCTATAATACCCGGCTTCTTATACCGGAAGTATTGGTAAAGGGCGCGGATTTTGCCATCACACGGCCAAGACCGGATTATGATGACCTTATTGGATTGGACAGATTGCCAGAATGGCTGGATTAAAAGATAAACCCATAACCAACGCCGCCGCCCTCTATGCCGGGCTACTTCAGGCGGTGGCGTTATATCTTGTTTATCTCAGCATATCCCTTACCGATATATGGGGCTATATGCCCCCCCCGTTACAGCTTGTCGTCTATGGGATTCTGGCGATAGGGATGATGATGGTTATCCTGCACGGGTTGTTGATGAAAAGCCCATGGGGCTTGAGAGTAAGCCTAAAGGCTGCTTTTCTTTCGGTGGTATTATTGTCCATTGCTGGAATACTGGCGGGAACGGATAGCACAAGGCTGCTTGAGCTTGCGGTAAAGCCCCGGATGA
>JAGLJX010000187.1 GCA_023142175.1 Emcibacter sp. | reverse complement strand
GACCCTTCCACATCAATGATGCCCCATCCGGTTTTTCTCAAACCCGGATCAAAGCCAATTAATCTTTGTCGTATCTTGGGCCGTTTTACCGTCACTCGCTAAGCTGCTCCATAATTTCGTCTGAGATTTCATAATTGCCGTAAATATTCTGCACATCATCAAGGTCGTCCAGAACATCAATCATTTTCAGCAATTTACGGGCGGCTTCAAGATCCACCTCAATAGTATTTCCCGGCTTCCAGATAAGCTTTGCCGATTTGGGTTCACTGCCCACGGCATCTATCAGCGTGGCGGTCACATCCTGTAGATCTTCCATAGAGCAATAAATCTCATGAGTTTCATCATCGCTCACCACATCTTCGGCACCCGCGTCCAGAGCAATCTCGAACATATCATCGGCTGATTTAACCGTAGCCTCAAAGATGACCTCACCCATTTTTTCAAACTGAAAGGCCACACTGCCTGTTTCCCCCAGGTTGCCACCATTTTTGGCAAAAGCGGTGCGAATATCCGATGCCGCCCGGTTGCGGTTATCGGTCAGGCTTTCAACGATGATCGCCGTGCCGCCGGGGCCGTAACCCTCATAGCGAATTTCGTCATAAGTTTCCGCATCACCCGCCTGTGATTTATTAATGGCGCGCATAATATTATCTTTGGGCATGGATTGACCACGGGCGGTCTGAACCGCCAGACGCAAGCGCGGGTTACTGTCCAGATCAGGGCCGCCCATCTTGGCGGCAACGGTAATTTCCTTGGATAATTTACTGAAAAGAGAAGATCGTTTTTTATCCTGTGCGCCCTTACGGTGCATGATATTTTTAAACTTAGAATGGCCTGCCATGTATTTGTTCCTGAAAAGATCTTTATCGGGCTTATTTACTCACTGAAATAAAGGTTCCCGACTTTGATAATACACTGGTTACGGTTTGTGAACAGCGAATCGCATTTTTTCAGAAAAAAAGACCTCAAACTATCGGCATAGCCCCGTGCAATCTTGCCCCAAGGCGCAACGGCTCGATGCGTTTGGCAAGGCCGGTTTTGTTGTCTGTTTCCACAAAGACACCGCATAGGGTCGCATCACCCAAGGCCGGAGTAAAACGACCCGTGGAAATCTTACGGGTGAACCGCTGTAGAGGCTCCGCCTTATCCATGCCAATCACGCTGTTATAATCGCCGCACATACCCGCATCGGTCTGGTAAGCCGTACCGCCATCCAAAATCTGGGCGTCTGCTGTGGGGACGTGGCTGTGAGTGCCAACCACCAAAGACGCCCGCCCATCACAAAAATGACCCATAGCCATTTTTTCTGAGGTCGCTTCCGCGTGCATATCCACCAGAATGAATTTCACCGCGCTACCTAACGGGTATTTCTTTAGCTCCGCATCCACCGCTGCGAAGGGATCATCCAGCGCATTCATAAAGACCTGCCCCATGACATTCATGACCAGCATATTACGGCCGCGCGTGTCCTGCACCATGACGCTGCCCCGGCCCGGCGTGCCAGCGGGGAAATTTATCGGTCGGATCAGGCGCGGTTCCCCCGCGATATGGGTCTTGGTTTCCTTTTGATCCCACACATGATTGCCCGTGCTGATAACATCTACGCCCGCATCAAAAAGTTCTTTGCAGATTTTGGACGTGATACCAAAGCCGGACGCGGCATTTTCGCCATTGATCACCACAAAATCCAGTTTCAGCTCTTTGCGAAGTTCGGGAATTTTTTCCACTGCAAGTTTACGCCCGGTGCGGCCAACAATGTCACCTAAATATAATAATCTCACGGTCTGTAAACTTTCTTTTCTGTCACAATAATATCAAGTGGCTGGTCATATTTAGCTACGGGCACATGATCGCTTTTCTGTCCGTCAAATGCAACACCGATCGCGGTAAATTCATGACCTTTCTCGCGGTAAATCTCAAGCGTGCGGTCATAATAGCCGCCACCGTAACCCAGCCTGTAGCCTTTTTCATCAAAGGCAAGGCAGGGTACCAGAATGATATCCGGCATTACATAAAGCAAATTCGGGCTGGGTTCTCTTGTGCCGAAGGTGCCATCTTGCAGCGCCTCCTCCATATCCCATTCCTTAAAGGCCAGATGTTGGTTCTTAGCTACAATGACCGGCAACGCACAGCGGCACTGAATTGCGTTCAGGGCTTTCAGAATGAACAGGCAATCGACCTCGGTCTGAATCGGCATAAAGCCTGCGACGGTATGTGGCTCATTGCTGCGGGCCTTGATGCCGCGCTGAACCTCTCCGGCAATTTCAGGCAGCATTAATACCTGAGATGCAATCAGCCGGGCAACCATACCATCATCCCCGGCATGGAGGTTTCCACGAATAGCCTTCATTTCCTGCCGCAGGGCTGATTTTTTCTGTTTCATGAATTTCCCATATAATAAAAGTGGCGGAACCGTATCTGCCGTACCCTATATATTATCCTCCGGAACCTGTTTAAACAGGTGGGCGCCATATAACCGGACCACGATCCGGACAGGGACAGCTCCCTTCGGAAAGATTATCGCCCCGGGGAGTAAGATAAGATACGCACAGGACAGAACCGCCTCCCCTTATGTAGGACGCCTTACCACATTCAGCAATAGCAGAGTTTGTTTTTCTGATCAGGATTTATGAATTGTGGTAAAATCAAGCTCATCTACGGACGGTATTTCAAAGAGATTTTCACAAAAATCAAACATACCCCGGTCCACATCCATCGCATAGGTATCGCCCTTCTCTGCGTTGCGACCCTGTACCCGCGCCCAGCGCACGTCCCGATCCACGTCTATATAATGCAGACCGATGTCAAAAGCATCCTGCGCGGCGAGGTCATAAAATTTCGCGCGGTGATCCCGTTGCAGCAACCCCAGATCCAGCACCGCATCAATATCCAGCTTCATCAACTGTCGCACATGGGACCAGATCAGGTTTTCCATGCGCCCGATCCGTTCCATGGCCCAGTCATATTCGATGTCACCCCGCAGGTCCGGAGTAAACAGCG
>JAGLJX010000186.1 GCA_023142175.1 Emcibacter sp. | reverse complement strand
GGAACAATCCAGCCGGTTTTTATGTGATTAACTTAACAGAGCTTAGTAATTATCATTTGGTTCCAGAATCTGGCGACCACGATATTTACCTGTGCTCAGGTCAATATGATGACGACGGCGCAATTCGCCGCTTTCGTTATCTTCTACATATGTATCGACGCTCAAGCTATCGTGTGAACGACGGTTACCACGGCGATGTGGTGATATTTTCCGTTTAGGAACTGCCATTTTCTTATCCTGACTTAAATACTAATTCTGAATGTATGCCACTTAATGTTAGCACCATATCCGCCCTTGAATATATAATACACAAAGACTCTGAATCTCAAAAACAGTGTCTTATCGTTAAATGGCCGGTCATTGTCAAGTACTTCTTAGCACTTCTTGGTACTTATTTCTCAATATCACAATGACGGGCCGTATAGACAAAAAATGACCCCAGCAAAATCAAAACAATAAGTAGAGGCAAGTTAATAAATACCAGCATCAAATCTCCAAAAAATCCTGAGAAATAATTTTCACTGATTGTTGTGTTCGTAACTTGCAGGCCTGATTCATATTTATTTATCCATGCCTGCTGTACCGTAATAAGATTGATTATATGTGTGTCGAGATACCTCATAATTTCATAAAAGGTTAATAGCAGGGCTCCCGACCAAAAACCAAATCCTATATATCTAAGAAAAATCACGGCTTACCTCTAGTTCTTTTGTGCGCAAACTATACTGCAAAAAGGGTGTTTTGGCAAATTATCAACAAAAAGGATAAATTATAAGACTATAATGCAGATGATGTCTTGCATCATCAATCAAGATAGTTATATTGCGCCATCAATCACATGGATACGGAGAGGTGGCCGAGTGGTTTAAGGCGCACGCTTGGAAAGCGTGTATAGCAGCAATGTTATCGAGGGTTCGAATCCCTTCCTCTCCTCCATTTTTTATTTCATAACACGTTGATTTATAAGAACATTATTTTACGTAATATACATACCCACCAATTTTCATCGTGTAAGTTATTATAACCTATTTTTGCTATCAGATATCTGACTGTTCAATCCCGCCAAATAAACAATATTTGGTTTCCATATATTCATCGATGCCACAGCTTGCCCCTTCCCGGCCAATACCTGATTGCTTGATGCCACCAAAGGGGGCTACTTCGGTTGAAATGATACCTTCATTGATACCCACCATGCCATATTCCAGGGCTTCCATGACCCGCCAGACCCGGCCAAGGTCGCGGGAATAGAAATAAGCCGCAAGGCCATAGGGCGTATCATTTGCTGCGGCAATAACCTCATCTTCATCTTTAAAACGGATGACAGGAGCCACGGGGCCAAATATTTCCGCATTGGCAATGGCCATATCCATGGTAACATCACCCAGCACCGTCGGCTGATAAAAATTATCCCCGGCCTGATGACGGGAACCACCTAAGAGCAAGCTCGCTCCAGCTTCGATTGAGGAAGATACAAGTGCTTCCGTTTTTTTCACCGCTGCCTCATTGATCAATGGCCCCACTTGGGTATCATCCTCAATACCGTTGCCCGTTCTCAAGGCCTCCACTGCGGCTGTAAACCGCGCCATGAAGTCATTATAGATACCATCCTGTACAAAAAACCGGTTTGTGCAGACACAAGTCTGGCCGGCATTGCGATATTTAGACATTACCGCCCCCGCAACCGCCGCATCAACATCCGCGTCATCAAACACGATGAAGGGTGCGTTGCCGCCAAGCTCCATTGACACTTTCTTGACCGTGGTAGCGGACTGCTGCATCAGGATTTTACCCACAGCGGTAGAACCCGTGAAAGACACTTTGCGGATCAGGGGGTGGCTGGTCAGAATCTTGCCAATCTTTGCCGGCTCCGTGGTGGTTACGACCGTGAATACATACTCCGGTATGCCTGCTTTTCTAGCCAGAACCAGTAGGGCTAGGGCTGATAAGGGCGTTGCTTCGGCGGGTTTCACAATTGCCACACACCCGGCGGCAAGGGCGGGGGCAATTTTGCGGGTAATCATCGCTATCGGAAAATTCCATGGCGTGATGGCCGAGATTACCCCGATAGGCTGTTTGAGGGTCAATATACGTTTTCCCACGGCATGGGTCGGTATGGTATCACCATAAACCCGCTTGCCTTCCTCGGCGAACCATTCGATGAATGACGCGCCATAAGCAACCTCGCCCCGGGATTCCGCAAGCGGCTTGCCACATTCCGCGGTGGCGATCTGAGCCAGAATCTCCTGATGATCCATGATCAGCTGATACCACCGCCGCAGGATAACAGCACGTTCTTTCGCAGTTTGCGCTGACCATGCTTTAAAAGCCTGCCCCGCTGCCAGAATACTGTCTTCGACCTCGGACGCGGACCAGTCTTTCACGGTCGCAATAAATTGATCATCCGCCGGATTATGAATAGATAACCCGTGATCCAACCCGATATAATCAGAAATAATTGTTAGCATTTTTTTCCTTCACTGCAAGACGGTGGGCATGAAGCAACGGCTCAGTATAGCCATTGGGTTGCGTATCGCCCTTGAATATAAGGTCACAAGCCGCCTCAAAAGCAATATCATTGTCAAAATCCGGGGCCATATTATTATATTCCGGATCCGTAACATTTTGCTGATCGACCACGACGGCCATGCGTTTCATGGTTTCCATGACCTGTATCTTGTCACATATGCCGTGACGCAGCCAGTTGGCAATATGCTGGC
>JAGLJX010000185.1 GCA_023142175.1 Emcibacter sp. | reverse complement strand
AGGGCAGTTTAATCGCCAACACCCCCCATGTCCCCGTCCACCTTGGCTCGATGGATTCGACCATCAAGGTTCTGATTCAGAGCGGGCAGGATATAAATCCGGGCGATGTATTCGTCCATAACAACCCTTATAATGGCGGATCTCATCTGCCGGATATTACCATAATTTCCCCCATTTTTGATGAAATGAAAGATAATATCCTGTTCTTTGTCGCCAGTCGGGCGCATCACGAAGATGTTGGCGGCATTGCACCCGGTTCCATGTCACCGCGCGGGAAAAGCTTTGATGAAGAAGGCATCGTTCTTGATTGCGTCAAATTAATTGACCGGGGGGTTTTCCTGACCGAGATGATCGAACAGAGACTGGGCGCTGCCCCCTATCCCGCCCGTAACATCGACCAGAATATCGCCGATCTTTTGGCACAGGTTGCCGCTAATAAAACCGGTGCAAACGAGCTACAGAAACTTGTCTCAAATTACGGGTTTGATAGGGTGAATGCCTACATGGGTTACATTCAGGATAATGCCGAGGAGACAGTTCGAAAGGCTATCGCAAAAATGAGCGATACTGAATTTAAATATAATCTCGATGGCGGCACTCATGTTGACCTGAAGATTTCCATTGATAAGGAAAAACGGGAAGCAACTATTGATTTCACGGGAACCAGCGCACAATTGCCTAACAATTTCAATGCCCCTGTGACTGTCACCCATGCCGCCGTTTTATATGTTTTCAGATGCCTCGTTGATGATGATATTCCCCTCAATGCGGGCTGTCTGAAACCTCTAACCATAAAAGTTGCCGAAGGGTCTATGCTTAATCCCATGCCGCCCGCGGCTGTGGTTGCAGGTAACGTGGAAACCAGCCAGGCTGTCACCAATGCCTTATTTGGTGCATTGGGAGTTCTGGCGGCTAGTCAGGGCACAATGAATAACCTTACATTTGGCAATGACAAATATCAATATTATGAGACAATATGCTCGGGAAGCCCAGCAGGTCGTGGGTTTAACGGTGTTGCAGCCGTCCATACACATATGACTAATACCCGATTAACCGACCCCGAAATTATGGAAAACCGTTATCCTGTCATGCTGCAAAACTTCACCATCGAAAGAGCATCAGGTGGAAAGGGTAAATGGAATGCGGGTGACGGCATAATCCGAAGCATCAGATTTCTTGATGATATGGAATGTTCTATTCTTTCCGGGCACAGACTAACCCCGCCATTTGGGCTAGAGGGCGGTCAGTCAGGAAGGATGGGAAAGAACTGGATAACGCGTCAAGATGGTCAGGTCGAGGATTTGGGCGGCTGTGCGCAGACCGATGTCCACCCCGGCGATATAATCAATATCCGCACCCCGACCGGCGGCGGATTTGGGGATATTAAGTGCGGGTGATTTGGGTGCTGGATGGTGGGCGATACAAGATTTGAACTTGTGACCTCCTCGATGACAACGAAAGTGAAGGTGAGTAATATCAATGTCTTGAGCATGAATTGTCCCGCATTCGTAGGCTTGAGTACGCAGGGAACCGAGGGGTTGCGCATATGTTGCGTGCCACTAGCGTACCACCTGATGTACTGACGTCTTTTTGATTGCATGAACCCACACTCAAAAAATGATGTAGCAAATACTTCCTACTTCAAGGTCAGAAATTGAACTCAAACTATACTCACGCCAATGGTACATTTCTAGCAAGATTGAAAGAGAAGTGCTCTCTATTAAACGGGGCAAGCCATTTTCCATATTGCAAAGAAAATAGATTAAATTAAGACTTGACTACTGCATACACTCCGCACTTTTATGGAACTGAACCAATCAAAGTTATCTGCTAAGAGGAGAATAACCATGCTGGCTTTTGAATTACCTAAATTTGGTATTGATAACCTTCATACTATTGAGCTTGATGAACAGGCACTTAAGTCTGGCCCTGTAACTGGCCAAGTCCTTATCAAATTCAAAGCCGCATCGATTAACTACAGGGACTTCATGATCGCCGAAGGTTTGTTTGCCCCACAGGAAAATCTGCCAATCATCCCTTTATCTGACGGCGCAGGTGAAGTTGTCGCAATAGGTGATGGTGTGACGCGTGTAGCCGTTGGCGACCTAGTCACACCACTATTTTTCCCACAGTGGTTTTCCGGCGATGCGCTTGGGACTGAACGCGCCGTATCAACAGGCCTTGAGGCCCCTGGATGCCTGCGTAAGTATGGCAGTTTCGATGAAAAATCGGTCGTCAAAGTTGCCGACCATTTAGACGCTGAACAGGCAGCATGCTTTCCTTGCGCAGGTTTAACCGCATGGAATGCGCTGGTCACGACGTCTGCGATCAAAGCGGGTGATACCATATTAGTACTCGGCACTGGCGGTGTCGCTATATTTGCACTGCAGTTTGCCAAAGCTCTGGGGGCCACGGTCATTATTACCTCAAGCAGCGATGATAAACTCGCACAGGCAAAGGCATTGGGAGCCGACCACATCATCAATTATATTACCACCCCTGAATGGGGCGAGGCAGCCAAGACATTAACCAACGGCGAAGGTGTCAATACCGTTGTCGAAATAGGCGGCACAGGAACTCTGGCTCAATCATTCAAAGCCATACGACGTGGCGGACATATCGCTATCATTGGGGCATTGGCCGGGGCGCAAATGGAAATACTGGTTTATGAGCTTATCATGACCAACGCCCACCTGCACGGTATCTCTGTGGGCAATCGGGATGATTTTGAAGCCATGATGGCGTTTGTTAGCAAACATAAAATTACGCCCGTAATCGAAAAAAACTATCCCTTCGAATCTGCGGCCACAGCACTAGGTGACATTGATAGAGGTAAGCATTTTGGCAAGCTGACAATTTCAATATAAAGCCTCTGCTTTAACTGAGGCTTTCTGCGCGTAAACATGACGGGCGGCCAGAATATGACTGGACATAATAGAACGGGCCCAAACACTGTCTTTTGCCTTGATCGCTTCTACGATCTCTTTGTGATGTTCATTTTTTCGCCTAATATCTTCGCGGCTATAGGCCATAACAGTACGGGCAACAACGGGCTGAGCAACCAAACGCAATAATAATGCCGAAAGGCGTCTACTGCCAGAGGCCTGCCACAATTTTCGATGGAACGCACGGTTCTCAACCAAAAAATCTTCAACGTCAATGGGGCCGTCTTGTGACAATAACAGGTCAATATTAGTGCAATAAGTGGTTAATTCTTCAATATCCTCAGGTGTCGCCTTCAAAACAGCTTGTTGTGCTGCATAGCCCTCAAGCAGCATCCGCATATTAAAAATATCTTCAACATCATCATCCGACCAATCGGTGACAAAAGTCCCCCGATTTGGTATTATTTCAACATAATAATCTGCGGCAAGGCTACGCAGTGCTTCCCGAATTGGCGTACGGCTAACATCACATAGTGTGGTAAGCTCTTCTTCCTTCAGGTGTGTCTTAGGAGGGAAATCACCAGACAATATCCGTAATCGAATAATAGTATATGCTTTTTTACTGGCCTTAGACATTGAGCACCCTCTAATCGTTACTGCTATTCTTAATTCGAGATAAATAATGCGAGATTTTATATGATTATATAAAATGCCCAACCTTATTTTCTATAGTGTATACAAATCAATAAATTAGCCAAGCTTTTTTCATCAAATAACGGGCCGCGTTTGCAAAAAAAATAGCTGGCAGTCTTCACTGCCAGCCAAATAATAATTTGATTTAAACTTAAGGCCTAGAACTTGTAAGACAATTCTATACCATAACTTCTTGGCTGACCGGGATGAACAAACACACCGCCAAATTCAGGGGCATTGATCACCTCTTCAATATGAACGTTATTGGTCAAGTTTCTGGCATAGCCCATCACAGACCAGTTATCCCCCTGAAAACCGGCACGCAGATTAAGAACGCCGAAGGCATTCCTCCTAGTTTTACTCAGATCAGCCAAACCAAAGGTCGTTGGTCTGGTATTATTCTGAACCGTATGGAACCACATTGGACCAACAACCACATAATCGGCGCGGGTAAAGAAATCAACCACATCTGTAACGGCAAAGCGGTAATCAGCACCAAAGTTCAGGTTATAGTCAGCCGTATTTGGTGACTTATTACCAACCGTATTCGGCCGCGCACTATTTTCTTTAATCTCACTATCAATGACACTACCGCCAAAGAACAGGTTAAGGCTATCTGTCGCCTTGACGGTCATGGCGACTTCAGCACCCTTGATCTGCACTTTATCAATGTTGGAAACTATTCGCGCAAGCCCAAAGGAACCCACGAAGAATTCAAAAAACTGCATATCAGTTGTGTTGGTGATATAACCAGCACCATCCAAAGTCACGCGGCCATCAAACAGACGACTCTTGAAGCCTGCCTCAAAAGCACTTGAAGTCTCTTTTTTATAGCTGTCTTCGATAAGGACATTAGCCCCCAGAAGATCGTTGAAGAAAAGGTCAACCGTGGCCTTACTTCCCTGACTGTTAAAACCGCCACTCTTGAAACCCACGCCCCAGCTTGTAAACAGGGTTGTGTCGTTGGAAACGTCCCAAGTCAGAGATACTTTAGGCTGAAGCTCCTGAAAAGTTTCCTGCTGATCAGGAAGAACGCCGCCCGGATTAACGGTAGGGTCAAGACCCGGATTAAGCGGCGCACCACCATCAAAGGATCCATCATTATCGAAGTCCACATATTGTGAACGGGCATCAACGGGAACCAGATTTTTAACTTTTCGGTTTTCATTGTCATAACGCAGAGCTAATGAAAATTCTATTTCTTCGGTGACATCATAAGCCAATTGGCCGAATATGGCGAATACGGTACTGTCAAACTGGTCATGAACAAGCTGTTCAGTGGGGTTGGTTGATCCAATGGGATTAAACAAGTTCCGTATAATGCCATTACCAGTATCAATCGCAAGGTTAATACCAACTTCACGTTCAAGGTCCAGATAATAAGCGCCAACTGACCAACGCAACCGCTGATCTCCGGGGGAAGCCAAACGCAGCTCAAAACTTACATCTTTCTGATTCCGCACCTGATACTGAGTGCCGTCACAGGTTGATGGTGTATATGGGCCGAGGAAGGAAAATTCCGGTACACCACCAAAAAAAGTGGGGAGCGGCAGATCAACAACCCCCGTCAAGGCGGCTACTGTATCACGGCAGGTCGGTTCATTGTTAAAGAAACCAAAAGCGCCACTGGTGCCATCAGCTCCAAAATCCTGATCAATATCGCTGTAAAGTGCCCAGGCCGTCAAGCTACCCCAATCATAATCCTGATCTATTTTGGCAGATAGTTCAATGGTACGCTGGTTATTGAAAGGATCAATATTGGGCTGAAAGACAAATTCATGCTCATTAACATCTTCAAACAGATTAATACCCGGAACAGCCGCATCAAAATCCGGCAGATTAAAGACGGCGTTAAAGGTAATAGACGCGGCCTCCACCTCACCATATCTGGCCTTCAGATCAAGAGAGGTATTTTCATTAACCTCAATGACCACACGACCATTGATATTATAGTTTTTAAAGTCATCAACTATTTTGCTGTCATCTTGAAAACTATTACGGAAGAAACCGTCTGTGGAACGATAGTTGGCATGAACGCGGTAGGCCACTTTATCTTCTACAATCGGCCCGCCAACAGTGCCAGAAATGAAATAACTGTTATTATTACCAGCGGTGAATTTTACTTCCCCTTCCAGCTCATTGCCAGGTTTGCGTGTTGAAATGATGATCGCACCAGCTGCCGCATTACGACCATAAATAGCACCTTGCGGGCCTTTAAAAACTTCAATTTGTTTCAGGTCGGTGAATTCACGATTAAGGGCAGAGGGGTTGGTCATTAAAATACCATCAACGATAAAACCGAAGCTGGCTTCCGCATCACGCGCCCCGTTAATGCCACGGATACTGACCTGTGTATCGCCTGCTTCAATGGCGTTTACCATGGTAACGCCCGGTGTCAGGGCAATAAAGTCCTCAGCCCGCGCAATGCCCGCGTTTTCAATTGTACTAGCAGAAAGAACAGTCACACTGGCCGGAAGATCCTGAAATCTTTCCTCACGACGCCGAGAAACCACAACGATTTCTTCCAGCTGCATCGAACTGGCTTTTTCTTCAGCTGCCGCAGCCGTCGCCGACACTGTCAAAGCAGATGCCGTAAACCCGAGTGCGGTTGATATTAATAACAACGAACGTTTCATAGTCATTCCCTTTATAAAATTATGAACTAACACCTCTCAGGTGCAATTGTGATGCTATGGCTGATTGATTATATTAAAGATTATCTTCTGCCCAGCCTTTTGCCGCACCACTTTACAATCATAAAGCAACACATCACTCCTCAGCCATTGTACACATATGGTAAAAAAAACCGAAGCGCCAATAGGATTTGTATACAATAGCCTCAAACGGCAATATTTAGCAAGAGTTTTTTTCTTAAATGCCAAAACCTAAAATAATCATTTTATATCAATAGATTAAATGAGTTATCTTCTTTAAGTTTGCGCATGATTTTACTTATTTTTAAAGGCGAACCTACCAAAATACCCCGAAAAAGCCCCCAAAGAGACCCCTTCTTTGAATACAATATAATGACAAGCCCATAATCTGATCGGCCAAAATATACGGCAGTTCTGCCTTATGGATGCTATATTTGGAAAAGCCTATATTCAAAATCAAGGGAATCCTGCCCCCATATTATTTTATACTTTGTATACATTTATATTGATCTGTTGAAATTAACCTTATACAATCAGGTAATCATATTGATATTGTGAGTTATAAGCCGCAAAGGATTAAAAACGACAATAATTATTTATTTATATTAGGTTATAGGAAAATTGATAAAAGAAATGTCTATAGAATCAAATATAAACAACCCTGCAACCACATTGTATGACAAAATATGGCAACAGCATATTGTCAATGTCCATTCAAGTGGTGGATATATTGTGTACATTGATCAACATTTTATTCATGACGTTACCAGCCCTCAGGCCTTCGACATGTTATTGCAACGGAATTTGCCTGTATTCAGTCCAGCATCAACCTTGGCAGTTCCGGATCACAACACCCCCACCACCGCGCGTCACCTGCCCATTAAAGATAAGCTGTCAAAGCAACAGATTAACGCCCTTAAAGTGAACGCTAAGGCTAATGGTATCACTCATTTTGACCTAGACGATGTCCGCAACGGCATTGTTCATGTGATTGGCCCAGAACAGGGTATCACTCAACCCGGTATGACCATTGTCTGCGGTGACAGCCACACCTCGACCCACGGGGCTTTTGGGGCGCTGGCTTTTGGTATTGGAACCTCAGAAGTGGCCCATACGCTGGCGACCCAAACCCTAGTTCTGCATAAGTCCAAAAATATGCGGATCACAGTGACCGGCACCCTGCCCGATCATATCACCGCCAAGGATATTGCGCTGGCAATTATCGGCAAGATTGGCACGGGCGGTGGCACGGGATATGTGATCGAATATGCGGGTGATACCATAAGGAACTTAAGCATGGAAGGCCGCATGACCCTGTGCAATCTGTCCATCGAAGCGGGGGCAAGGGCGGGAATGATTGCGCCTGATGAAAAAACTTTTGCCTATCTTAAAGGTCGCCCGATGGCCCCCAAGGCTGAATATTGGGGGGCCGCCGTAGAATATTGGTCTTCTCTGAAATCGGATGAGGGGGCGATATTTGATAAAGAAGTCAATCTCGATGCCAGCGAGATTATGCCCATGGTCACTTGGGGCACAAGCCCTGAACAAGTTATCCCTGTGACAGGCCGTATTCCAAGCTTAAAAAAAATTACCGACCCGATCAAAAAAGATGCGGCGATTAAGGCCTTTGCCTATATGGGGTTGGAAGCAGGACAGAAGATCTCTGATGCACCTCTGGACCGGATTTTTATCGGATCCTGTACCAACAGCAGAATCGAGGATCTGCGCGCCGCCGCAAAGATTCTAAAAGGCCGCAAAATATCACCCAGCCTTATTCAGGCTATCGTGGTACCTGGGTCTGGCTTGGTCAAACAACAGGCCGAGGACGAAGGGCTGGATAAGATTTTCACTGAAGCGGGATTTGAATGGCGTGAGCCGGGCTGCTCCATGTGTCTGGGCATGAATCCAGATCGTGTCGGGCCACAGGAACGCTGTGCCTCCACCTCAAACCGTAATTTTGAAGGCCGTCAGGGGCCGGGGGGGCGCACGCATCTCCTTAGTCCCGCCATGGCGGCTGCGGCTGCGATTGCCGGCTATATGGTCGATGTGAGAGAATTTGGAGAATAATCATGGAAACATTTAAAACAGTCTCTGGCATCGCAATTCCTTTTCCACTGGCCAATGTGGATACGGATTTGATCGTGCCGTCCCGCTATCTTAAAACCATCAAGACAACGGGCATTGGCGAAGGGGCCCTTTATACCCTGCGGTTTAAAGAAGACGGTAGCCTGATTAAGGAATCCATTTTCAACCAGCCTCAATACAAAGGCTGTTCAATCATGCTCACTGGCCCGAATTTTGGCTGTGGGTCAAGTCGCGAACATGCCGTATGGGCTTTAAAAGAAGTAGGATTCAGAGTGCTGATCGGCACTAGTTATGCTGATATTTTTGCTTCCAACTGTTACAAGAACGGTATTTTGACCATCACGGCGGCGGAAGACATCGTTACCTGTCTGATGAAAGAAGCCGAGAGAGGTAGAAACTTCGCTGTTAATCTTGAAGAACAAACCATCGTCATAGAAAACGGCGCGACATTTTCCTTTGACATTACCGCCGCGCGCAAGGGTTATCTGTTGCAGGGACTTGATGAAATATCCCTGACCCTGAAATCCGTTGATCAGATAAAATCCTATCAAGTCGCGCGCGGAAAACAACTGCCTTGGCAAAGCTTTGGGTAAAGCTGACACCGTAGATATTATCGTCCACGGAACCACAAAAGGTCCCGACTATCATCGCTTGGCCCTTATTTTGGCTTTAAAAAATATTCCGTGGAAATTCTCCCTGCACCCGCCCGCAATTCTCAAAGGCTTCTGTGACGGTTTTCCGATCCTGCAAGTTGGTCACTGCTATTTTGAAGGTTCCATGATTGCCACCCTCGCCTTGGAACAACTGCAGCCCGAGCCCAGCCTCTTCCCCAATGGCAACTGCGGTATGCCACTAGCCTTAAGTTGGTGGAGTGATCGTTTTTACACTTCTGGCAATGATCCATCTCTGTTGCAGAAAAATTGTGTCCTGATTTCCCGACAGATCACCGATGGGCGGGATTATTTGCAAGGTGCCACACCGGGGCTCGCCGATGTACACAGCTTTGCACCCCTAAAAGCCCTGAACAAAGACGGGTATGATATTTCGTCGGTGATGAAAGCCGATCCTTTATTGCAAAGCTGGTATCAAAGAATGGATCAGCTCACACCAAGTGGAAAAACTGTCCCCCTGTCCCAAATTCCGCCAACGGATTATCCAGAATGTGATACCATCGCCCATAAGGAAGTTCTGGACGATGGCAAAACCATCCTGTGGAAAAACTCTCTCAGCCAAAAATAAACCCAGAGCCTACAAAAAATTTAATGGCTCTGGGTTTAATATTTTTCAACTATAGAAATTACTTATGGGGCTACGGGTGCGGGCAAACCTGTTTCTTCCATACAATTGGCGCGCAATTCATCAAGGCTTGGCCCAAAGTTAAACACTTCATCGCTGATCTGAGATGCCATTTCAGCGCGCAAGGTAATAGTTCCATCCTGATCAACTGTGCTATCATCTGCGATGACCACACCGTAAGAACCGGCCCCTGCAACAGTGACAAGACCGCGTTTGACTTCCAGTGCCACAAGGTCGGCATCCCGTTCCAGCGGATTGCCCCAACCACCGCCACCCCAAGTGATATAATGCAGCACATCATCTTTATGGACCGCAATATCATCCACCTTGGAACCCAAAACTTCTTCACTACCGTCAGCACGGATCATAAGTTTACGTGATCGCATCCCTGGTGCGCCGCCGTTCACACCCCAAGGGTAAGTAAACCAGCGATCATCATGGATCGAGATATTACCGTCCTGCAGAAAGCGATAAGCCATCAGAATTCCGTTGCCGCCGCGATTAAGGCCTGCTCCGCCTGAATCAGGAATAGTTTCATAGCGGTCAATACGCAAAGGGAAATATTTTTCCAAAAATTCATTGGGAATATTGGTAAAACCTGGCCACAGGCTGTGACCATCAGCCCCGTCGCCGAACGGACGGCCCGGAATGCCGCCAAAGCCAATTTGGAACAGTTGAAACCATTCACCATTCTTCTCATCATTACCGGAGAACATCAAATGTGGGCTGGAGGAGAAACCCGCTGCATTGAGGAATTCAGGCTGACGTTGACCCAGAAGTGCGCCGAGCACGTCAAAAATACGCCCCAAGGCATGGGTCCGGCAGGACAGGGCTGCGGGGAATTTTGGCTTGAGCAACGATCCATCGGGAATCCGTACTTCCACCAGATCATAGAAACCATCATTAAACAAAATCTGTGGGTCAAATACCATGATCATATAGATACCAAAGAACATCTTGAGCATATTTTCGTTGAGATAGAAGTTGATGGAACTCGCCGATTGTGGTGAGGTTCCTTCAAAATCAAGGATAACCTTGTCGCCTTCACGCCACATGGTACATTTGATCTTATACGGCCCAAATCCCACACCATCGTCACAGATAAAGTCTTCAAAGGATACTTTCTCCTCACCAATACTAGAGGTGAATAGAGTGGACATAGCCCGCTTGTTACGACCAAGCAAATCTTGAGTGGCGCTGATATAAATATCATCACCAAAGCGTTTACAGATTTCAATCACCCGCTTTTCCGCCGTGCGACAGGATGCGAGCAGCGCATTGAGGTCAGAACGACACCATTCTTTGGTACGAACCTGATGCAGGACCAGCTCTACGAGGTCTTCCTGATAAACGCCCTTCTTGTAGATTTTTACTGGCGGAATACGGATACCTTCCTGAAAGATGGAATTACCATCCGTGGGCAGAGATCCTGGAACCTTACCGCCCACATCGGTCTGATGACCAAACATGGCGGACCAAGCAATGATACGTCCACCATGATATATGGGGATCAATATCAGCCAGTCATTGTTGTGGCTCACAGCCCCTTCACAGGTGTAAGGGTCGGACAACCAGATCACATCACCCTCTTCGATGGTACCTTCATAATTTTTCAGAAAGCCATCAATGAAGCTGCCGAACTGACCCACAACCATCTTGCCGTCATAATCCGCAATCAGCGGAAAGGCATCGCCCTGCTCCCGAATACCGGGGGACATAGCAGTACGAAACAATGTCGCGTCCATTTCTTCACGGGCGTTTCTGAGGGCATTTTCGATAATATCAAGCGTAACCGGATCAACTTTTACCGTATCAAAGGCCGCCGTATTCGTCTGTATAATTTGTGCTTTCATAAGCGCGTCCTTTAAACTGGATTGATCATAATATTGCCGTATGTATCAACATCAGCAACATAGTTGTTAAGAATGACTGTGGTGGAATCCATTTCTGTCACAATGGCTGGGCCCATAATCCTGTTGCCAGAACAGAGCTTTGCACGATCATAAATAACCGCATCCTGCCACCCGCCATCCACATACATTTTATGGTCGCTGGTTTTGGCAGCGATGGGGTCAGTGCTGCCCACCGGAATCTTTTCCGGCAACACATCCACAGACTTGCCCTTGGCCACCGCA
>JAGLJX010000184.1 GCA_023142175.1 Emcibacter sp. | reverse complement strand
CCGGATAGCCTGAATATCCTTCTTCGCGTCCAGAGAAAAACCCGCAGCAGCACTTTCCTGGACACCCACACCATTATGAGCTTCCTCTCCGGCAAAACTATTCAGAAAATCATTAGGTAACATATCAATTTCGACCAGTTCCCCCTCGTTAAGCACAACGATGTTGCGGATAACATTTTGCAGTTGCCGGATATTTCCAGGCCAGGAATGTCTCAGGATATAATCTTCCACCCGTGCGGAGTAATTCTTGAAATTCTTACCCTCTTCCTCAGAAAATTTCTTTAAAAAATTCAGAGCAATTTCCAATTTATCCCTGCCCCGATCACGTAATGGCGGTAATTTCAGCGGGATAACATTCAGGCGGTAATATAAATCTTCCCGGAATAGCCCCTCTGCCACCATTTTCAATGGGTCGCGGTTGGTGGCACAGATATAACGAATATCCACCCTGCAGGTTTTTGCGCTCCCCACCCGCTGATAAGTACCAGATTGAATCAGTCTAAGTAATTTTGCCTGAAGATTGATGTCCATCTCAGCTATTTCGTCCAGAAATAATGTTCCGCCATCGGCTCTTTGTGCGGCCCCTTCCCGATCAGCTATAGCCCCGGTAAATGCGCCTTTAACATGGCCAAATATCTCACTTTCCATAAGGTCTCTTGGAATAGCGCTACAATTCAAAATCACCATTTCCTTGTGGCCGCGTGTGCTTATCTCATGAATGGCTTGGGCGCAAAGTTCCTTACCCGTTCCACTATCCCCGGTAATAAATATAGTGGCAGAACTTGAGGCAACATTTTCAATGGTGTCATAGACCACCTGCATGACTTGCGAACTGCCCAGCATTCCATGATATTCGGTGATGCCGAATTGGCTTTTATAGCTATCAACCATCTGACGCAAATGCATTCGTTCCATGGCATTGCGTACGGTAAGAACAAGGCGGCCCTGATCAAAAGGTTTTTGAAGATACTCAAAAGCCCCAAGCCGCATAGCCTCCACAACACGGGATACTGAGCCATAACCCGTAATAACTATAACACAGCAATTCACACCAATATCGGAAACATACTTTAGGATCTCCATGCCATCCACATCAGGCAAATTCATATCCAGCAATATAATATGGGGGGTATTTTCAGCTAGATATGCAAAAGCTTCATCACCTTTTGTTACATGGGTAATTTCAGCCTTTTCCTCCTGCAGATAATCCATATAGACTTCCGCTAGAGGTATGGTGTCTTCTATGAGTAGAATAGACATTTTTTGCACAGTAATACGCCTTAGGGTTTATTAAAATATGAAATAAACGCAACTGAATGCTATCGTGGCGAATGGCCACAGTAATTTTAAAAGCCGTTTTCCCAAATTAAGATCTAAACAACCTCACTAAACAACTTATCTACAACATCAACCATATCTTTAAGATGAAAAGGTTTTTGTAAAATTTTTGAATTTACAGGGCGATCTTTTGCCTTGTCCATGGCAACGGCGGCAAATCCGGTAATAA
>JAGLJX010000183.1 GCA_023142175.1 Emcibacter sp. | reverse complement strand
TAACCTTTTTACTTGATTTTTGTTGGTATAAATTCCGGAAAACAAAGATTGTCGGTCAGGTCATTAAGGTGATGCCCGTCCAAAACCTCAAGAAATGAACTTAAGGCCATCTGCAACACACCTGCCAACATACAGTGGTTGATAATATTGCAGTTGGGGTTTTCATCATTAAAACATTCAACGACAGTCATATCTTCTTCGGTATAGCGGATCAACTGACCAAGGTTAATCTCGTTTGCAGGCTTACCCAGACGAAAACCGCCATTCTTGCCCCGCACTGTTTTAAGGTAGCCTCCCTTGCCAAGCTCATGGACAATTTTCATCAGATGATTACGGGATATCTCGAAAACTTCTGATACTTCTTTGATAGAGACCAGGCGGTCATCATTAACCGCAACATACATTAATAGCCGCAAAGAATAGTCTGTAAAGGAAGTTAATTTCATGAGATAGCCCCAGTTGCTTTCTGCGATCTTAACAATTTTCTTTTGCGCATTTTTTCCGATTCTGATTTTAACTGTCCGCAAGCGGCAAGAATATCTTCACCGCGGGGGCTGCGGATGGGCGCTGAAATTCCTTCTCCAAAAATATACTCGGAAAATCTTTTTATCTGTTTGCTGTCGGACCGTTGATAATCGGACCCCGGCCAGGGGTTGAATGGAATGAGGTTAACTTTGGCCGGAATTTCATATTGTTTCAATAACCGCACCAGTTGACGGGCGTCTTCGTCGCTGTCGTTAATGTCTTTGAGCATGATATATTCAAAAGTTATCCGCCGGGATGTCTTGGCACCGGGATAGTCACGGCAGGCCGCAAGCAGCTCCTCAAGCGGGTATTTCTTGTTGATGGGCATAATCTTATCACGAACAGCATTCGTCACCGCATGGAGGGATATGGCAAGATTGACATTGATTTCTTCGCCGCACCGCTTCATTTCCGGCACCACGCCAGATGTGGACAGGGTGATCCGGCGCCGGGACAGGGCTATACCCTGATCATCCATGATAATCTTCAGGGCTTTCTTCACATTATCAAAATTATATAGCGGCTCGCCCATACCCATCATGACCACGCTTGACAGAACCCGGCCATCGGACGGTGTCGGCCATTCGCCAAGATGATCCCGCGCCACCAGAAACTGCATGACAATTTCAGTTGGGGTCAGATTGCGCACCAGCCGTTGGGTTCCGGTATGACAGAATTTACAGGTCAGCGTGCATCCGACCTGTGATGAGATACACAGGGTTCCCCGATCTTTGGCTTCATCGGGGATAAAGACAGTTTCCACTTCATTGCCATCGGGGAATTTCATCAGCCATTTGCGGGTGCCATCTTTGGATACCAATGCCTCGATTATTTGCGGGCGGCCAATGGTAAAATGTTCCGCTAGTTTCTCTCTTGCATCTTTCGATACATTGAGCATTTCCTCAAAGCTTTGCACGCCCCGGTAATAAAGCCAGTGCCATACTTGGGAGGTCCGCATTTTAATCTGCTTTTCGGGAATACCAATTTCCAGAAGACGCGCACCTATCTCGGCGCGGTTAAGACCAACCATCGTCTTGTCCACATCAAGTGTGGGGCGGCTTACAATCGCCGGTTCTGTACCAAGTGGTAGCGTTTGCATTTTAATTTAACTCTAACTCTAACGACATGCTTTTGTAATAGCGTTATGGGCAGCCGTAAAGCCTGAAAGGGAAAAACGGTAATTTGTGTTGTTGCCCCGGCCGCTCTGACCGATCATGACAAGGTTGCTACCTCGCTTCATAGACTGCACCATAGCATTGTCAGTTTTTGCATCATCACCCCAAGCCCCATTGCCCTCCGTAAACAATCGGTATTTTCTTTTTTTATCTATGGTCATGGTAACGCGAGAATATTTTTTAAAATTATAACCCACCACGAAATTAACTTCATTTTTTATTTTACGAACAGGTTTATGAGATACCGTGATAAATGGTTTACCGTGCCGCAAAGTGGCGGGTTTGGAGGTTTTAGGGATTGAAATCATATAACAGACTTTTTCCCCGTTGCTTTTCTTCAGCATGAATGCATCCCAGTCACGATAAGTGCCCAGCAGCTGACGATTATCCGCCAAAGCAAGATCTGCAAAAACAACAATCCCCAGTAGGGAACAAACAAATGCACATAAAATATTTTTCAATTCAATACCTCAAAGAAATCTTTAAAAACTATATGTTGCACATTAACAAAATCATATGTCATCATCAAGGCACACTATAATATTTTCAATCATAAGAAGGATGTTATATGTTATTATAAGATTCTGAAAGCTGATTAATAAATATATACAAAATGGGGTATGTTATGAATGATAATGATTTATTTTCTGTATTGAGTTTTTTAAAGTCTGCTGAACCTTTAAAAAACACCCTTAGAAGCGCCCATACCTCTACTGGCCGGACAGAAAGCACTGCTGATCATACCTGGCGACTGTGTCTTATGGCGTTGATTTTTGAAGATCAATATCAACATCTCGATATTCTGAAACTCATTAAACTATGCATCATCCATGATCTCGGTGAAACCATCGGCGGTGATATACCTGCTGTAGATCAGATTTCGGGGATGAAGAAGAGTTTTCAGGAAAGAAGGGATATGGAAACTCTCGTTTCACCCTTGCCCACCGCTTTAAAGGAAAATATCCTTAATCTGTGGGATGAATATAATGATGTGGATTCCGAAGAAGCGCAACTCGCGAAAGCCTTTGATAAACTTGAAACCCTCCTACAGCATACCCAAGGACAGAATCCGCCGAATTTCGATTATTCCTTTAATCTTAGCTACGGCAAACAATATACAAATTATGATGAGTTGACTAAAAAGATGCGTTTCCTCATTGATATAGATACGGAACGCCTCGCACTAAAATAATTAGCAAACCAAGACCAAAGTCTTGGTTGATTTCTTCAAGTTATATAGGATAAAACTTCCACAACAGGATAGGGTGTAGTATCCATCTCTTTAAATGGTTCGTTTGTACCTAAAATACCTTCCTTCAGGAGCAGAATCCACATGAAAAAACCATATGCAGATGCCGCGTCAGCACTCGACGGGATTTTATTTGATGGCATGACCATTATGGCGGGGGGGTTCGGCCTTTGTGGTATTCCCGAAAATCTGATCATAGCTTTACGTGACAGTGGAACCCAAGGCATTACCGCCATCAGCAATAATGCCGGAGTCGATGATTTTGGTTTGGGGTTGTTGCTGCAAACCCGTCAGATCAAAAAAATGGTCTCTTCTTATGTGGGGGAGAATAAAGAATTTGAACGTCAGTACCTGGCAGAGGAGCTGGAACTTGAATTTAACCCGCAGGGTACGCTTGCCGAACGCATCCGGGCAGGCGGAGCAGGCATCCCCGGATTTTATACCAAGACCGGCGTTGGAACCCTGATCGCAGAAGGCAAGGAACATAAAGACTTCAACGGGGAGGTTTATGTTTTGGAAACCGGCCTAGTGGCTGATGTATCGCTGGTAAAGGCATGGAAGGGTGATAAGGAAGGCAATTTGATTTTTCGTAAAACCGCCCGCAACTTTAATCCCATGATGGCCACCGCCGGAAAGATTACGATTGCCGAGGTGGAGGAATTGGTGGAGGTTGGCGAGCTTGACCCGGATCAGATCCATACCCCCGGTATTTTTGTCCAGCGTATTATCCAGTCGAAAGATCTGGAAAAACGCATCGAGCAACGTACTATTCGCGAATTAGGAGAATAAACATGGCCTGGACAAGACAAGATATGGCCCGCCGTGCAGCACAGGAACTTCAGGACGGATTTTATGTTAATCTGGGCATCGGTATTCCTACGCTGGTGGCGAATTTTATCCCTGATGGCATTAACGTCACATTGCAAAGCGAAAATGGCATGTTGGGCATGGGGCCATTCCCGTATGAGGAAGACATTGACCCCGACCTGATTAATGCCGGCAAGCAGACCATTACCGAGCTGGACAGTACCAGTTATTTTTCATCCGCCGACAGCTTTGGCATGATACGGGGCGGGCATATTGCGCTCAGTATCCTTGGCGCTATGCAGGTCGCGGAAAACGGTGATCTGGCCAACTGGATGATTCCTGGCAAGATGGTTAAGGGCATGGGCGGGGCTATGGATTTGGTGGCTGGCGTTAAAAAAGTTGTCATTATTATGGATCACAATGCTCGTGACGGCAGTGCCAAATTCCTCAGGGAATGTACATTGCCATTGACCGGGGTACGGGTGGTTGACATGATTATTTCGGACGTTGGTGTCTTCACCATTGATGATGGTGGTGCGACATTGGTGGAATTAGCGCCGGACGTTACCGTGGACGAAATATGCGCCCGCACAGAAGCCAACTTCAAGGTTGCATTATAGGTCGATCGTTACGACACCGTTTTCTTTAAGGGCGCGGGAAGAACAGAGAATTATTTTTTCTTTCCGTGCGTTTTTACTGAGTACAAAATCCCGGTGTTCCACATCACCATCCAGCAACCCGCAGGAGCAAACCCCGCATAGGCCATCCGAGCATTTTACATCCACATGAATACCGGCATCGTCCAAGGCTTCTGTAGCAGTTTTATCAGCCGGAACAATGATTTCCAGACCAGACTTGGCGAGCTTAAGCTTGAAATCATGATTGATATAGTCGGGCGTTTCGGGGACAGAAAAATATTCTCTATGCAGGTTCTCTTGCGCGTAGCCCGCTTTTTCTCCCGCCTCCAGAACTGCATTCATGAACCGATCGGGGCCGCAAACATAGATATGATGGTCCTGCTGGAATTCACTGAAAATCTTGTCCAATTCAACCCGTGAGCCTTCATCGGAAAAATGAAAATGGATATTTTGTTTCCACGGAAAATGGGAAAAATCATCAAGAAAACCAGCTATATTTCTGGATTTAGCAGAATAATGCAGTTCAAAATCCCTGCCCAATGTATGGAGCCTGTGGGCCATGGCGATCATCGGGGTAATGCCGATGCCGCCACCCATGAGATAAGATTTATGTGCGGTCTCATCAAGGGGGAAGTGGTTACGCGGCGGTGAGATAAACACCTTGCGTCCTTCGTTAAAAATCCGGCGCAGGAGTTTCGATCCGCCCCGCCCGTTATCTTCCCGCAGGACGGCGATTTGGTAGCGGGATAAATCCGCCGGATTGCCCGACAGGCTATATTGGCGGAAGAATTCCGGAGCAACTACCACGTCAATATGAGCACCCGCATAGAATGCAGGAAAATCCTTGCCGTCAATTCTTGAAAATTCGTATTTGGTCACATCGTCCGTCATGTGATCCACGGAGCTGACTTCCACCTGAAATACCGGCGCAGGCCCTTCGGGCATGGTGAATTCGTGAGCCAGATCATTTGTATCGCCTAATTTCAGCCGATTTTTATAAGCTCTTGGCGTGATTAAACCTGCGTAAGCGGCTATGCCTGCTTCCCGGTCCATTGGATAGGGGGCCAGATAGGGCGGCGGGGCAAGGTTGGCCGGATAAACCGCCAAGGTCTGATCCTCATATTTCAAGTCCAAATTAACCTGCAATTCCCGCTTGTTGGTTTGCCCGGCTTGCCGGTAGGGGCCTTCATCCGTCATCTCCAGATCCCACCACCATTTTTTTATCGGATTCAGGCGGCCATTGCCGAGCCAGTCGTCAAATTTTGCCAGAGATTTAGCGGCCCAAGGTGCTTTTATAGCGAGCCAGCGAAACGGAGCTTCAGCGAACAGTCCTTCCAGATTCCACGGGCAGGTTTTCATGCAACGACCACACATGGCCCCTGCGGTCTGTCCAATGCGGTAGGTCACGCATTTCTGGCTGTCTGATTTCCAGATTTCATAGCCGTTAAACATTAGTTTTGGTCCGGCCGTAATAGCGCCGGACGGACATTCCCGCGCACATTTATTGCAATTATCGCAAAAATTCTGAAGGCCAAAATTTATGGGTCTGTCATGGGTTAGCGGCATATCGGTGGTAATTACCCCCGATTTTAGCCGTGGGCCAAGATAAGGGTTTAGGATAACTTCCCCGATCCGGCTCACCTCGCCAAGGCCGGACAACAGCAACAACGGCGGTTGCAGGACTTCGCCGTCCATGACCGTATGTGCGCGCGCGCTATAGCCAAGGGAACGGATATGGCTTGCAATAATACCACCCAACAGGGAGAATCGCAGGTAAGCCCGCATGGACTGGGCGCAGGCGATCCAGTCATCGCCGCTGGCCCCGTCCATGGTCTCATGGCCCTGATCTATTATCACTGAAATGGCATTCTTGTGATAGGGAATTATCTCATCGCCCGCCGCGTCATGGGAATAATAGGCCCAGTCGGGACAATGGCTTATACCAACCGCATCGGAGCCGAGGAAATAGAGCGCCGCCTTGATATTTACTGCATTGCGGTCGGCATCAAGGGCCGTTTGATTGATTTCTGGTGCGGCTTCGCCATTCTGTATCACGATGAAGGCCCCCAGAGGTCGCCGCGCAGCATAGGACGTGGCGTTTTTACGGACATAATTTCCGTTCTTTGCCGCTTCCTGATTGGCTTTTCCCATATCGCCGAACAGGGCGCGGGCGAACATATCCGCTCTTTTGGGAACCCGGGCAACACGATCATCATCAATGAATGTTGTTGTATCATTCTGTCTATCCGTTCGTTCAAAGGGATAGGCACCATCCTTGAAGGCACGATTTTTGAAAAGCTGCTGGTTAAAGCCATTTTTGGCTACGCCTTTGCCAAGCCACCATTTGGGGCCAAGCCATTTTTCTTTGACCAGTGGCAGGTCAGGCTGCATTGCCAATGTTGTGGTTATGGCTCCAATGCCAAAACGGCGGCCCATATGGGGGGTGGTGATATAGGGGCCATTCTCACCCTGCTCAATGGTTCCAAGACCCGCCGCGACGGCGAGCGCATAGAGATTAACATCTGAAGAGCTGTGGGTATGGGCGCGGGCCTCATGACCCAGAAGGCGGATATAATTTGCGAGGGTGGCTATGGTTTCTGCTGCCCGAACCGCCGCCCGCTCAATCTGGCTATCCTGTATCCAGTCCGCCCCGGCTTCATCCTCCCCCGGATCGCGGGGAAATTCATACAGATACACAATAGCATGGGTATGATGATCTATCCGGCTGGGCGGGGCTTCCATGGCTTCTTTAAGTTCCGCCATGATTATATCCACACCGGATGCCAAAGTGCTGGTCTGCTTGTTTTTCAGGATATCTGCAAGGCGATTAATGTCTGGATTGACAATAGGCGTTTCAAGTATGGCTTCCTTTGGCAATTCACAAACCCCAACCTGACTGGCATCGCAATAATAGCCAAAGGATTTCAGGTTATTAGACCGTTCCACGAGGTCATCCGGGATTTCAGCCTTTTCAGCCTTGACCATGCCATCCCGGATGGAATCAAGCATGGCCTGATAATCCCTCATGGCATTGATCAGGTTCGTGGGGTCTTCGGGGCGGTTAAAAGATACCGGCAGCATCATTGGGATAGCAGACAGGTCAACGGGTTTGTTCGTGCGCTTTAAATTTTCCAACGGGTAAGGGCCCAAATGAAAGGGGCGGTTTTTATAGGAAAAAAGGCGCATATGCATATCCATTGTGAGGACTATAAGGTATTTTATCCAAACATAATTGAACTTTCAAGTATATTGGCGAGAGTTACCCAGCGACTTTAAGCACTATCTTTCCAATATTCCTGCCACTTTCCAGAAAAGCATGGGCATCTGCGGCATCTTTAAGGGCAAAGACTTTGCTGATAACCGGATTAATTTTTCCCTGTTCTATAAGCGGCCAGACTTTCTCGTGCAGACTACGTGCTATATCCGCTTTAAAGGCCGTCTCCCGCGCCCTTAAGGTGGAGCCGGTGAAGGTCAGGCGTTTTAACATGATGGGCAGGATGTTGGCCTTGACCTTCGGCCCGCGCAGAACTGCAATCATAACAATGCGCCCTTCAACGGCCATAACCATAAAATTCCGCTTCATATAATCGCCCGCTACCATATCGAGCAGGACATTGACGCCCTTGCCTTCGGTAAAGTTCTTTACTTCCTCGGCAAAATCATGGGTTTTGTAATTTATCGACAGGTCAGCGCCAAGTTCAGAGCAAAAATCCACCTTTTCATCACTTCCGGAAGTGGTGATAACCGTTGCGCCAAATGCCTTTGCCATTTGTATGGCCGTTGTGCCAATGCCGGATGTGCCGCCGTGAACCATGAAGGTTTCACCCTCTTTTAATGCGCCACGATCAAAGACATTGGACCATACCGTGAAAAAAGTCTCGGGCAGGGCGGCGGCTTCGGTCATGCTGAGGCCCTTTGGAATGGGCAGGCATTGTGTTGCCGGAACCGTGCAATATTCAGCATATCCACCGCCAGCCACCAGACCACATATTTTATCCCCGATGTTCCATCCGGCTACATTTTTACCCATCTCAATAATTTCGCCGGATATTTCCAAACCGGGTATTTTAGTTACACCTTTTGGAGCCGGATACATTCCCGTGCGCTGCATGATGTCAGGGCGGTTAACGCCCGCCGCCGCAACCTTGATCAACACTTCATCATCATTTATTTGGGGCAGGGGGATTTGCCGGGGTTTCAGGACATCTGGGCTACCAAATTTTGTAATTTCGATGGCTGTCATGAATTCTGGCGAAGATTTAGTCATAGGTTATCTTTCTTTTTGGCTGTCCATTCAGGTATGCTATAGAAAATGTACATTATTGACAAAATATCAAGGGAATAAAATGACTGATTTTGATGATGATTTTCCCCTGGCGAAAAATTCACCCATTATGGAGATGATGAAGGAAGATCTGGCAACGCATTCCGTTGAAGTATTAAAGGCTCGTCTGCAAGCGTTAGGGTCGGAAATAGACAGGACCGAACAGGCTATTACAGACAAAGGAGCTGCAAAAGAGTCTGCTGAAAGCTTTTTCAAATAAAATATTGTTTCTATAACCTCAAAACAAGTTTCTTGAATAGTAACTCCCCTTTAATGAATTCACGTTAGTTTGAAATTTAAATTAATTTTGGGTAGATTTATATGACGCAGCAGAACCTTAATAGAGATGGTTTGCTTGATTCTCGGTTTTTGGAAAAATCATATCAGGAAGCTATGGAGCTGACACAGGAAGTTGCCAGTTACCTTGAGGTGGAAAAGGAACATTTCAGGGACTATGATACAAGTGCGGACAAAGATGTTTATTATGCCAGTGAAAGTATGCGCATATCCACATGTTTGATGCAGGTGATGTCATGGTTTCTGGTTCAAAAGGGAGTTGCTTCTGGTGAAATCACCAAAGAACAGGCCGGTACCATAAAATTCCGGCTGGGGGCCAGCGATATCTGTCTTGCCGAGGTTGATACCAAAAAAGTAAATTTACCCCAACAATTCATTGTTTTTCTGCAAAAGGCGCAAAATCTTTATCGTCAGGTGTCGCGTATGGACAACATGGTTTACGGCGAACGTGAAGACTCAAACCCTGTCCATCAACTATTTGACCGCATTAATAATAAAGACAACCTAGGATAAGAATCAGCCATAAAAAAATCAGAGGCACCTATGGAAATAGATGCCTCTGATCTGAATTTTATAAACGGTCGGTTATTTTGACAGTTTGAAGTTGCTAAAACGCTTGTTGAACTGAGCAACGCGCCCTTTATCAGCAATTTTCTTCGTTCCGCCCGTCCATGCAGGATGGGATTTTGGATCGACTTCTAATGTCATTGTATCACCTTCCTTGCCCCATGTGGAGAAAGTTTGGTAGGTGGTGCCGTCCGTCATTACCACTTTAATTTCGTGATAGTCTGGGTGTATATCTTGTTTCATCGCTTTTTTCTCTCCGCGAAAATTTGTTGGGCCTATATACCGAACCCCTATTATGAATGCAAGGGGAGTTTATACTTTCTTGGTTTTGGTCGTTGTGACGACGCGTGATGCCTGCTATATGATTTATCACTAAAAATTAAAAAGGTTCAGGGAATTAATGCAAAGATCAGCACGTAACAAGGTTTTAGGATCGGATAAAGATCTTGCTCCTCGCAAAAAAGTAAGTGAAATCAACCTGTTGTGGAAATTTCTTGCTCAATATAAGAAAGCCATGGTCGGGGCGCTGATTGCATTATTATTTGCATCTGGGGCCACATTGATGATCCCAATGGCTTTTCGCCGGATGATTGATGTTGGATTTTCCGGTGAAAAAGCAGATTTAATAAATGTTTATTTTGCGGTTCTTCTGGCGGTTGCTCTTTTGCTTGCTGTTGCGACCTTTGCCCGGTTTTATTTCGTGTCATGGCTTGGGGAGCGAGTCGTCACAGATATCCGGCGGGCGGTATATGGCAACGTCATTCGCTTAAGCCCGACATTCTTTGAGAAAAATATGTCTGGGGATATTATTTCACGCCTGACCACTGATACTACTGTGATTCA
>JAGLJX010000182.1 GCA_023142175.1 Emcibacter sp. | reverse complement strand
ACCGGATCTGTTGCCATTATTGTTCTTATAGGCAGGGTTCAATTGAACAAGAAACAATTCATTTTCAGGGTTATTATTTAAGGAAGGGTCATCACAATATTGATCAAAAATAAAATATAGCTCATTTTCCCCATATTCAACCTTACCTGTATGATGGCCCGGTTTATGTAGAAACCACCTTACGACATTTTTATGCTTAAGCGGGTTCCCATTGATGATTTCAGGGTAAATTACAATGCTGTTATCATTTAAGTCTTTTGGCGTTGCTACTGGCGTATTAAATTCTTTATTTACCTCAAATGGTTTTGGTTTTAGGAATGATAAAACTCTATCACGCATTCTTGGTTTGTATACGGGTTCCATTGGCCAAAGAAATGCCCGCTCACCGAGTTGGTTCAGCATATGACATAATTTATGCAAAACGATACAACCCCCATTATTCTCACTAAAAGAAGGGGCATAAATAATATAATTTGGCCTGTTATTCATTATTTCTTTTTTTACAATCAGTTATAAAAATTTACGACTTCGTTGATAACTTTTTCCACTTCAAAAGGCTTCATATTGTAAAACAAAGGCAACCTTAATAACCTTTCACTCTCAGACGTGGTGTATTTATCTTCTCCAGAAAATATTGAGTATTTCATTCCTGCTTTAGAACTATGTAACGGCACATAATGAAAAACAGACATTATTTCTTTCGACTTTAAAAAGTCAATTAATCTCGTCCGCTCGTCCATATCTCTAGTTTTAAGATAAAACATATGGCCATTATTACTTATCTCATTGGGGGTATGGGGTAGCTCAATTAATTTTGATTTTTGAAGCCCTGATAACCCGTCAATATATTGATTAAAAATATCGCGTCTTTTGGTATTCACTTCATTTGCATTTTGAAGTTGCCCCCAAAGAAAAGCAGCACTTATGTCATTCATTAAATAACTACTGCCCACATCCACCCAACTATATTTATCTATTTCACCTCGGAAGAACTGGCTACGATTAGTCCCTTTCTCCCTTATGATTTCCGCTCTGTCTACAAATCGCTCATCATTTATTATCGCGAGACCACCCTCTCCCGCACTCGTATAATTCTTTGTTTCGTGAAAACTATAAGTTCCTATATGCCCAATAGTACCAAGCGGCCGCCCTTTATATGTGGACATCATTCCTTGCGCGGCATCTTCGACGACAAAAATATTATTTTTCTCCGCAATATCCATGATGGCATCCATTTCACAACTAATGCCAGCATAATGAACTGGAACGATCGCTTTTGTTTTGTCTGTAATTGCCTTCTCTATCAACAGTTCATTAATATTCATAGTATCAGGTCGAATATCAACAAATACTATTTTTGCTCCCCGCATTGCAAAAGCATTAGCCGTCGAAACGAAAGTATAACTCGGCATTATAACTTCATCATTTTCTTTAACGTCTAATAATATAGCCGCCATTTCAAGCGCATGAGTACAGGAAGTTGTTAACAGGGCATTGCTACATTTAAGATTTTGGATAAACCACTTTTGACATTCTTTGGTATAATACCCATCGCCTGAAATTTTATCCTGTTGCATCGCATCTAAGACAAAACCCTGTTCGCAACCCGTTATCAATGGTCTGTTAAAAGGTATCATATTTTCCCAATACACAATTTTAGATTATATATTCTGCTAACACATCTTATAAGTCCAATATAACAATATTCATATACAGAATTTATATATTCAAGCATTATTGACAATATGAACTACCTATATATACATTTGGTAAATATCTTATCTATTATCTATGAATTTACTACTTGAATTAATTAATAGTTATTGGCAACCAATAGATTCAAAATAAATTGAAACGAATTGCACTATTTTATGCCCGAAGAGATTAGAGCCTTAATTTTTATATTCATCATAATATCGCTACCATTGGCGTTATTCATTCGTTTTGCTTCTTATTTATCATTGAAAGCAGAGGCGAAACAATGGGCGGTTATCTGGGCTATAACGACTATACTGGCCTTTTTATTACCTAACTTCTGGGTATTCTCGGCCTTCATAACCATACTTCTTTTAGTGTTCACAAAAAATAACCCCATATTGAAAATATGCCTGTTCTTTGTGTTACTCCCCTCGCTTCCGGCTGCTTCAATTGCAATCCCCGGATTTGGTATTATAAATTACTTTTTTAATATAAATTTCCCGCTGATTTTATCAATAATTCTGTTATTACCCTTGGCTTTTTCAAGATCAAGCCCAAACAGGGCGACAAAATCCATTAGATATTTTATTTATAGCTTCTTTCTTCTTTTTGTAATTGTTCACTATCAGGAAAGCTCCTTTGTCCATAAGGGGGGTGTTATCGTCCGAGATAGCTCCTTCACCGAAGTGTTACGCTATGGCTTCATTCTGGGTCTGACAATCATTGTCCCATATCTGGCTATGAGTAAGACAATTAAGTCCTCAACAGACATAAATAAAATTTTACTCGCCATCATTTTTGGAATTTTTCTTCAGGCCTGCATTGGAATCGCAGAAACATTGAAAGGTTGGCACCTTTATAACGCGGCTACAGAATCAATGGGTATCTCTTGGAGTACTGGTGGATATCAAATGAGGGAAAGCCTATTGCGGGCATCTGCGGCCCTTGGACATTCTATAACATTTGGGTATACATTGGTTATTGGGCTGGGACTGCTTTTAAGTTTTTACTCTCCAAAAGACCCTAAGGCCCACAAGATATTCTGGTTTATCCTGGTCATTCTTTCAATGGGGCTTCTTGTTACACTTTCCCGTGGCCCCTGGGTTGGCGCAGCGGCTATGATTATATTTTATTTTTTAATAGCAGATAAATCTTTCAAAAACCTGACCAAGCTCGCCTTAATTGCTGTTTTATCCTTATCAATTTTATCTTTGTTCCCCGTGGGGCAACGCTTTATCGAATTACTTCCCTATATGAGTAGTGAGACGGAAACCCATGCCGCCAGCACAATAAGTTACCGCGAAAGACTTATGGAACAGTCATGGAAAGTTATACAGAAAAACCCCTTCTTTGGATCAGCAAACTACATGGATACCCCGGAGATGGAGGTGATGCGCCAGGGTGAAGGCATTATTGATATGGTAAATACATACTTGGCTATAGCGCTGGAGATCGGACTGGTTGGGTTAGGTATGTTTCTCATGATCTTCATGATCACGCTTTCCAGAATTTACAAAATCATCTCCAGACTGAAACGAAAACCTGAATATGAAAATCAGTGGCGACAGGGCAGGTCCCTCTTTGCGGTAGTGATAGGAATAATGGTCATCATATTCACGGTAAGCAGTATCGGTGTCACTTCATTCTATTATTGGAGCATCTTAGGTGTCGCGGCGGCTTATATCAATATCGCCAAACAGAACCAGATATCTAAGACCTGAGAATATTATAAATAGCGACCTACGCTCTAATAATACCCTTCCCAAGTGGTCTCTGCTTTGTTCAATACTGTGCCCAACAGATTATAGGGCTTCAAGAGCCGCAAACTGTTATCAATATCCGATTTAGACGCCATACCGTTGCCAACGATAAGAAGAACGCAGTCCACATGCGGCAAAAAGGCTATTGTGTCATCTGATGACAATACCGGCGGCAGATCAAAGATTGTAATTCTTGAATCATATCTTCCTTTAAGTTCACCAACCAATGTCTTCATTTTTTTGGAAGATAATATTTCCGCAGAATGTCTGTCCGGCTCTTTGTTAGGCAATACCACCAAATGCGGAATCTCAGGATTAATAAGCATATCTTCCAGCGCCACTTTGTCTTCAAAATAGTCCCGCAAGCTATATTCCGCGGGCAAGCCCAAATATTCGGAAATTTTTGATCTCTTTAAATCAAAGTCAGCCAATAAAACTGTATGGTCGACTTGGCGGGCGATGCTTATGGCCAGATTTATCGCCACAAAAGTTTTGCCACAAGCCGGTGTCGGTGACGTAATGGCAAGTGTTTTCCACCCTTTATCCTGCATTTCCCTCAGGACTTTCGTGCGTAAAATGTCAAAAATTGTTGACCGGAAATCAAATTTTTCCTGAGCAACGATACGGTTTCTCTCAAGATGAGCCGCATCCAGCTGTACCATTTTTGTTTTGGCATACGATATGTCATTGAGGTTTTCATCAACGCTCGTCTGCGCCACATCAGGTGCGTCTTCGGCCTTCTGTGATTTCAAATTATCGCCTGATTTTGCTTTATTGATGGCATCTTTGATGCGTTCCACAATAATTTCCTTCTAACTTGACGGTGTTCTAACTAAGACGAGCCAGCACCTTAAATGCAACAATATCCAATGGCATATAAAGAAAATGGATCAAGATAAGTATCATGACTAAACCTGCTCCTGATAGGCCCACAGCCATCTTTACACGTCGCTTAAAAATCTGTTTTTCTTCAATGGTTTCAATATAGGGAATGATCACCAGCGGCTGCCGCTGAATAGCGGCTGTCAGACGGCCTATGCCGTAAACGCTGCCATTAATCATTTCAACCAACATTATACAGCCCCCCCCTGTCGCCAGAGCCAGAAAGAACCCAAGAGCAACCATTTTCGCTCTATTGGGTTTGATCGGCGTCTGCGGCAATACTGGTGGTTCCAGCAGGGAAAAACGTTCTGCCTTTTTTTCCTGCTCAAGGCTTTCGGAAAGCTGCGCCGTCATCAGTTTGGATTTAATTTCCTGATATTTAAGCAAAGCATTTTCATAACCCCGGCTTAGCGCCTTAAGGCCCCGCTCAACCTGTGGTGTTTGAATGATCTTATTCTCCAAACTCACTATATTATTCTTTACTTGCTCCTTCTGACGCAGGAGCATCGCAATCCGGGCTTCAATGGCTTTAATTTTTGTTTCTATCTTGGCCACTACAGGGTCCAGAATTTGATCTCCTGAATCGGCATCATCCCCCGTGCCTATTTTTTTCTTCAGGATAGCAATTCTTCTCTTTAAAGACGTCATATCAGGGTGAGCGGATCCATAAATAGCCGATTTCTCGAGCAGTTCTGTCTCAAGTCTGGCCAGTTCCT
>JAGLJX010000181.1 GCA_023142175.1 Emcibacter sp. | reverse complement strand
GGAATAGCTGTCTCGCCTCGGAAATTCTCAAAATTCTGAAATTTAACTTTGCAGGTTGTCGCCCGTTTGTCGCAACCTGCAACGGCTAAATATCTATCGCTAATCTCAATGGGTGCTGGCAAAGGGTCGTGAAAGGTGAACTGTCCGGCGATATAGTTTTTCACCTCTGACCTCAGTCCTGCATTAGCCCCGCTTAACCAGCGAACCGAACCATAATCAAACCAACCATCAGCCTCCGTCCGAACAGTATCGGTAAAACTATCCCGGCTTAAGACACCTGTGACAACACTCAGGACAGAGAATTGCTCCAGATTGACATGACAATCATTCGCGCCCAGATCAGCGCGACATTCCGGGGAAAAGACATCGCCAATGACCTGCTGTAATTTCTGTGTCAGTCCCCTGATCTCTACCGTGAAATTTTGGTCTTTCAGCGTGAATTCCCCAAGCCAACCACTACGGATGTATAATTTACCCTGAGTCAAATCCTGCCAATTCACCTGAAAAATTGAAATTGCCGCATGGTCAAACAGCCCGGCACGTATATCCTTTTCCGCAAGGCCATCTGAGGATAGCAGTGCACTGACCTCCAGATTATCAACGTTCAAACTGTTGGTGCTGCTGACCGAAGATGGCAGGAAACTATTGGCTGGTCGGAAGATAAGATTTTCAAAATCCAGTTCCCGGTCGTGGGTGCTGAAAGCCAGCCGGACACCGTCCCGCCGGGTTAGCACCCAACAGGTGACCATAGAGGTCAGTTCTGATGATATGTGCGTTTTCAGTTCTGAAGATATTAATTTCATTTAAATGCGAACCTCAATCAGTGAAATGGACGGAATATGCCCCGCCTGAAAGCTCTCCAGCGTGATGGCCAGAAAATCCTCTGAAAAACGCACAGGCACATCAAATTCAAATCCGGCGGAGATCGCAATCCCTGCGACTGGTGCCACATCAAATGTCACAATCCCGCTAGTCATATCCACTTGCCATCCAGCGCCCTGAGCCAAAGAATCAAGAGCAATGATCACTGTTCCCACAACGGGTTTGTTGATATTGCGTATATGTGCCGTACCGCCACTGTCATATGTTTTGATCAGTTGAAATGATATCGTTGCCCCATCACCAAAGGCTAGTTGCTGATCAGTATCTGTAATATTCTGATCTGGGCTACTGCTTTTATAATCGAGCCAGTCTTTATAACGGAAACCATTGGCCCGCCCCGCCCGCGCCCGAAAAAAGCTGAGCAATGCGCTCAAATCATTTTCAGAGCGCAATCCAAGCCCGATATCATAAATATTCCGGGCTTCTGCCCATTCCCGGTTACGCTGTTCGTGGCCGGACGCCAATTCAACTACATTGGTCAGAAATTGTGGTCCGCCACTGGCGCCAAAGCTAATGTCTTGTGCCAGACGCACTTCATGAAATCCTGTCATAATTTTTTCCTGATCTTTGGTATAAATAACACCGTCCCGCACGACCTGAGGATAGGCCCAGACGAAAATATGGTTAAAACCATCCTTAAATCCCATCCCGACCGCCTTGATTATGTTTTTCCAGTTTTCCAGCGTGGTGGGGAGTAAATTAAATCCAGCAAAATAATGGGTCTTGGCTCGAGGGTAGGATAGGGTTTGATCAATGGTTGCAATGGCACTTGTCCTTTTGCCCCATTCCTCATTCAAGACAAAGTCATAATCCTCGATCTGAAAAAAATCAAAGGCGGGATATTGCCAGTGACTAGACGGGAAATTTGCATCACCCGCTATTGGGGCATTATTCTGTAACACCTGCGGGCTGAAGAACAAAAGCCCCACTTCAGCCGCAGTATGTTGGGTCTTAATTTGGTCCCTGAGCCATAATGCAGATAGTCCCAGCTTGTCTCCTAGCCAATCAAGATAGTCTTGCTGTGTTGCCGTTGCTATCGCTGTAGCAAGCATATGTTTTGCCGGCAGGGCATTGCCCGTTTCTGTCACATAGAGGGCCGTGGTTACATCATCATAAAAATGGGGGACGCCCGTGCCGGCCTGATCAATCCACCACCAAGGTTCACCGATTTGGTAATAGTGATCCGCTCCCACCTGAACAATGATTTGCCCAAAAGCCAAGAAAACATCACGCAAATAGTCGAGAGCTACCTGATTAGTGGGAGCAATCAGGCTTGAGGGGGGTGTCCAGCCCGTTAGGGCAGGGGAGCCGTCATGGGCCTTCTGCTGCCAGTCTGAGGGTATATTCTGTGCCAACATCTCATAGGACAGGGAGAAAATGACCTTAAAGTCGAAAAATTTAGCTAATTCCAGAAAATTCTTGTGCCAGATCGTAGTGGCCTTGTTCAGTTTCGCCTTGGCGGTGTCGATGATATAACGCCCTTCACCCGCATCCCAGCTTAGATTAAAATAATGGCTCATGCCCACATAATGTGTGATCCAGCCCCGGTAGCCAAGCCGCAGCATATTCCATATGATGCGTTCCGGCGCAAGCGTGGTCACATCGTCATAACCATTGGCGATTCGTAGATCATGGGGCTGAACATAACCATCCCCAATTTTTAGGGTCGATGTGGGGCCAGTGACCTTGATATCGGAAACCGTGACCTGCGCCTCAACGGCGCTCGGCAGGGGTCCAGTGGTGACACCGTCAAAAGCCTGTGGCACCATGCTGATAAACATGCGGTCTATATCCTCAGGGTAAACCGGGTCCGCCTCCGAAGGATGTAAAAAACCTCCTGCCAGCGCATCAAAATCTAGAGTGATTACCGAATCTTCCGCTGTGCCCACCGCATAATTCCACATCCGCACAAACCATGTGCGGGCCGCACCATTTTGATCCCGACCTTCTATGGTTAGTGTCGGGCTGTTGAGCATATCCAAATTCATGACATTGCTACTCTGCCAACGGAAGCTCAGAATAGTATGGGAATAGTCCCGACGGGTTTCATATTGGTGGAAAGGGTGGTCAATTGTGTCTGTTGAGTCCCAGATCAAACCACATAAATCCTCATAACGGTAAAAAACCAAATCAATAACAAGACTGTCGTAGCCCGTCGTTACTGTGGATGCCATCATGGGGCGGGGGAAATTTATCGTCCAGTAGCGAGGGGAAAACCTGCGGATAAAGTTATTCGCTGTCTGGTCATCCGGTGTTGCCAGCCAATACATTATAAATCCCTTTCGGCCCGGTTCATGGCCCGGCGAACTGCCACGGCCACCTGAGCTCCGCTGCGGTGTGTCATATCATTCGACCCGCCTTGGTTGGTGATATTTACGGTAATGTTGGTTGCTTTTTCAGAAGATGCCGTTGGATGGGATATTCCCTGCCCCGGAATAATACGACCGGGACCTTCCGGTACGAACAGCTCCGGCCCCCTTTCTCCCACGAGGTATGGCTGACGGGAGCCGACTGTACCGCCCCCGGCCCGGCCAAATAAAGCATTACTCACCAGACCACCAAGGCCACCGCCGAAAACGCTATTCAATCCAGATTGAATGGCACTATTTGCAATATCGTTGAGGACGGATAATGCCACCTGCTTGAGATTTGAGAAACTAACTTCTCCGGAGCGGGCAAAATTCTGGAATACGCGGGTCATGCCATCTGCGGTTCTGGAGGCTGTATCTTCCAGGCCACTAAAGTCTTTTTCTATGTTTGCCAACTGTCCACGCAGGTCAGCACTATTAGCCCTGATCTTTACGACCAGACTGTCAAGGATGGTTTCTGTCATAATTTTTTCCAATAAAAAACCCGCACATGGCGGGCTTGTAACGAAAGTATTTTTATCTATTTTATCTATTTTATCATTTTGCTTAAGTTGATGAAAGAGGTCACCGCCCGTCCGATCAGGAACATGCCGGAATAGATCATCACGTTGACCCAGTTCATATGACCATAACCGCTGCTAATATATTGCGCTAGAAGCACCATAAGCATGACTAGGCCTATGCCCTGAAATAGATTGGCGAATAGCCTGACCCGCTTGAGGATAATCTCCCGTTTGGGATCAGTTTCTTCCTTGATGCCGGCCTTTCGGTCCGCCACCCGTTCGCGCAGGGATTTACGCGGCGTTTGTTGTTTTTTTCTCATGATCACAGTTTACGGCTTCAGTTGCCGGGATACAAGATCATTTAGTTCAGATCGGCTTAAGGGGTCATCCGTACGCCCCCAAATTTTCCGCCACCCCGCATAGGCACACCAGAAATCAGATGGTGTTGCCCGCCAGAACTGATCT
This sequence comes from Emcibacter sp., assembly GCA_023142175.1. The sequence continues at coordinate 628 of JAGLJX010000181.1, read as the reverse complement.
GGAGACCAGCCAAAATTAACATAGGCAATCTCGGCGTATCGGGACCAGTTAATCTGGTTCATTTAATCCCACAAGGCATAGGGTGAGCAGATCCCGCACCACGGGACTTGCCTTGGCAATGCCTTCTGACAGGAGCAGTTCCCCCACCTGTTCAAAGGTTATGTCGGCTTCCATGGTTGCCCAGATAATTACGGTCATTTCCTTGAGACCAAAATCACCGTCTGCCGCCTTTACCGCCAGCCCGATGATGCCGCCCAGACGTTCTTCAATATCCATGATAGCCTGAAAGGTTGGTTTCAGACGGTATTCCGCGCCGGCAAGCGTGATGATTACACTGTTTCTAAACACTGGCGAAACTCACTATGCCGGAGCTTTCCAAAGCAAGACTATAGGTTCTCTCGCCGTTGTAATCTCCGGCGTATTCCAGTGAGGTTACCTGAAAGGCGCCTGAGAATTTATCACCGCTTTCAAAGACAACTTCGTAATTATCCACACTGCTGGCCAATGCCTTTGCCTGTAATACACCTTCACTTACGCTATCAGTAAAAATTCCACTTCCGGCAAGGGAGACATGGCGAATTCCGGCACCGGATAATATCTCACGCCAACCTCCCGATGTCTTGTTGGT
>JAGLJX010000180.1 GCA_023142175.1 Emcibacter sp. | reverse complement strand
GCTGCTTTGGCGTGCCCGTCATGCCACCGCTAAGCTCGATAAGCGATGAAACAGGTGTTCCGATGAGTGTTTCGTAATTACCCGGTTTTTTTATGACCTGACCACTTACCGTAACGATACGCGAGATAAGTGGGCGGCCCATATATATGGCCTCATAAACGGCAAATGCTGTCGCCACATTATGTACGACAACACCTAAATCTGCTGTCATGCCTTTAGCGGGGGTTTCTTTCCCTGTTAATGCCTGAACAAGGTGTTTTTCTGACCCCATTGGGTAACGTGCGGGTACGTGAACAATATGAATATTGCCATCATTCGCACATTCTTTCTCCATGGCCTTGAAGGCAAGGGGTTTATTGGTTTCTATGGCGATAAGGGCTTTTGGAACCCCCAGCGCTTTCATCATCACTTTGATGCCCATAACCGTTTTTTCAGTACGCTCCTGCATAAGGCGATCATCACAGGTGAGGTAAGGTTCACATTCAGCACCGTTGATCACAAGCATTTCAAGATTGAAACGCTTGCCCAGATTAAGTTTTACCGCCGATGGGAAAGTTGCACCGCCCATGCCTACAATTCCCGCATTAGAAACCCGGTCGGCTATCTCTTGGGATGTGGCTGTTTCCATATCTAAGGGATCTGGAAGTTCCGTCCATTCATCCAAACCATCCGGCTCTAGCGTTAGGGTCAAGACCGGCAATCCGGATGGGTGAGGGGCCGTAAAATCACCAATCCGCTTAACCGTGCCCGATGTGGGGGAATGTATGGGTGCCGATATGACGCCTTTACTGCTGGCGATTAACTGTCCCTTTAAAACACGGTCACCATGATTTACAATTGGCTCTGCAGGTGCGCCGATATGCTGTTGCAATGGAATATGCAGTATATTGGGTATTGGCATCTTTATGATTGCCAGATCAGCCGTCAGACTTTTCCGACCGTCAAGTTTTGCGCCGCCCTGAATATCAAAAATTTCCATTATAAGGTTGTCTCCTTATTATGTGATTTAGGCATTGGCCAATGCCATGTTTGTACCGTTTTCTCCACAACAACCATGCTTAATGCTCCTGTTGGGCAGATATCAATGCAGTCTTCACAGGATGTGCAGATATCGGAAATAACCGTGTGCAATTGTTGTGGGGCGCCAAGGAGTGAATCGGTAGGGCAAACCTGAAAACAGCGGGTGCAGCCAATACATAAATCCTCATTTACAAAGGCTAAGGCCTTGTCCTTATTTTCCATCTTTGAAAGATCAACCTCTACGCCGAGCTTCTCTGCCAATGCCGCCGCCAGTGATTTTCCGCCCGGTGGGCATAGGGTTACTTCCGCTTCGCCCTTAACAAGGCCTTCTGCAGCGGGGGCACATCCCGGATAACCGCATTGCCCGCATTGGGTTCCGGGCATCATCTGTTCAATCTCTTCAACTAGAGGATTGCCTTCCACCTTTAGGTAGCGCGATGCTATGCCAAGGATCGTACCCAGAACGATGCCAAGGGCGGTAAGACTTAAAATTGCTTCAAGCATAATATTTTCCACACTCCTTTCGCATCTAATGTGTTGTTAAACCGGCAAATCCAAGGAATGCCATGGCCAATAATCCTGCGGTAATGAACCCAATCGGAGCGCCTGCGAAACTCTTGGGTACATCAGCCAAGGCGATGCGTTCACGAAGTCCCGCAAAAATCACCATGACCAGGGTGAAGCCAAGAGCCGAGCCGATGCCATATAAAAAGCTCTGAATAAACCCATGAGATTCCTGCGTATTCAACAGGGCAACGCCAAGCACGGCGCAATTTGTTGTGATCAGGGGCAGGAAAATACCCAATACCTGATATAAAACAGGCGAAATCTTTCGGATGAAAATTTCAGTGAATTGCACAACCGCAGCAATAACCAGAATGAAGGTTAATATTCTGAGAAACTCAACATGAAGCGGGGCCAGGATAAATTTCTCTAAAGCCCAGCTAGCAACAGCGGATAGCGTTAAAACGAAGGTCGTAGCAAAGCCCATTCCAATGGCAGTATCGATCTTGTTCGACACCCCCATAAAGGGACAAAGTCCAAGAAATTTAACCAAAACAACATTGTTTACCAGTGCTGTCGCTATGATGAGAAGTATATATTCCTGCATCTTTTTTCCTAAAATCTCATATTTGAATCGTATTATTCTGTTTCAAACGGGCTAAGTTTTATTTCAACGGGTCACTTATAATCAGCCGTTTTGGTTCACCCGGTTCAAATTTAATGCGCTTTAGCAT
>JAGLJX010000018.1 GCA_023142175.1 Emcibacter sp. | reverse complement strand
TCTGCTGTCTGATAACTGCTCAGTTCAACCACATAATAGTCCGCATCCCGGTCAAGGTTCAGCAATGGCGTTCCTATATTTCCACCAAGTTCTGTCTTATGGCCGAGGCCGCTCAGGATATGTTTAAGCATGGCGCAGGTGGTGCTTTTGCCATTGCTACCCGTTATGGCTATAATTGTACCCTTGTGACCCTGTTCAAACCAGATATTAGTCGCTGATGTTATGGTGGTATTATGTTGTTTCATTATGGTGACTAAAGGATGATATAGGCTGATGCCCGGCGCTTTTATCACCATATCGATCTGGTCAATTTTATCCTTCAGATCATCTTCAAGAATAAAACTGACAAGATCATCATATGGCAAATTTTCGGGTCGTTCCTGATTGATCAGAATGAGGGGCTTCGTTGGGAACTGCGCCCGTAAACTGCGATAGCTTTCAAGCCCCTCTTTGCCCAGGCCCCATATGGCGAGCTTTTTATTTTCAAGATCCGATAAATTCATCGAGCATTCTTTCAAATTCTGCGGGCAGGGCATGATCCGGATATTTTTTCAGTGACATGGCGGTAAGTTCGGGCAGGTTTAGTCCCTCTTCATCAATCTCGGGCGCGAGGCTGGTAATGAGTGAGCTATCCTGCCATTCAGGTATTAGGGCCAGACTTTTCAATATAAGACGACATTCGCTGATTTCTCCGACACATTCGAAAGGTTTGTGACCTTTAAGGCCAAGCAATTCCCTGAAACCATCTTCCTGAGTTTTATCATTCAGCATATTGCGGCCAAAAATTTTGATAAGCTCTGGCTTTCCAACAAAGGGGGCAAGGGCTAAATAGACAAAACGGCATTTCGGGCAATCGCAACACCAGCCATATTTTCGCATTTCCTTCGCGATATGAAAATTGCGGTTACAGCTTTTGAACGTGGGAAAATATTTTTCCTCCCGGGCAAATAAAGCCGCAATTCCACTTTCCGATAGCGGGCGCAGAAGGGAGAAATATCTCAGGCCACTCATGATATGATTGGTGATAAATTGGCTGAAATCCTTCTCAAATTCCAATGACTTGCTATATTGGTGGTTTATATGGAGGTCATTATACACCAGATTGCCTTCATTAGCTGATTGTTCATTGGACATGATAACCGTATCATAACCATAAAGAACAGCAGCCAAAGACATGATAAAACTCAGGATGCCGGTAATGGGAACATGGCCGTTATAGGCGTTATTTTCATTGATCTGAAACAGCATGGGGTCAATTTTCCGAGTGATTAGAATCGGAGATGAACAATCGGCGCTGTCAATCACATCAAGAATAGGCTGCCCGGCATTTATGGCAATGGGTCTGAAAACCTGTTCCGCTTTGCGTAATATTTCCAGACTGACTAGAGAATCTTTGCCGCCGCCAATGGGAACCACATTTATTTGAGGTAAGGTGAGTGGGCTTGGTCGCGGGGTGATTTCTTCAGTAGCAGGGAAATTTATGACCTTGCGAAGGTCAAGTTTATTTTCTACAGAGAACTCACCAAGACCCATGAGATAGAATTTATTGAAAAAGTCTGCCTCTTTACGGCTGATTTTTTGGTTTCTGATGATAATCTGCGCCGGGCAATAGGCTTTGTAATAACTGATCCCGGCGGCCAGATGCAGAGCGTCGGCCAGTTTTCCAATAGCAATCTGTTCTGCCAGCGAAAATTCCGTCTTTGCACCGGTGAAAGTGATAACCTCGGTGAAGGCGAGTTTTGAAGAATAGGCATAGTTCAGAAAAACACTTTGCTTTTCCGTATCATACCGGCAGGACTCAAATATGAAGGTATTTTCTTTTGTCATAACATTTGTTGTCTGATTTTTTTCTGGCAAAAACAAGGCCTTTGTCAAAATTTCAGAAATTAACGCCAATTATTAAGTCGTAGATTCGGTTTTTTTCATATACAATGACGTTTCACTCTATACTTAAATCTACAGGAGGTTCCATGTACGTTAAAAATGTTCTTCAGTATAAAGGTCATCAGATTATATCTGTTTCTCCAGATAATAGTTTAATGGAAGTGGCCAGAACCCTGCGGGAAAATAAAATCGGTGCGGTACTGGTTTGTGAAGACGGGGGGAGTATGTGCGGCGTACTTTCAGAGCGTGATATTATCATTGCCATCGCTAAGCATGGTAGCGATATACTTAAAGGCAAGGTTTGCGACTTCATGACAGAAGGTGTTTATACCTGCTCACTGGATGATGACATGAAGAAAGTTATGGAACAGATGACTACCAAGCGCATCCGCCATTTGCCTGTGGTTGAAGAAGGTAGTATTGTTGGGGTGATCAGCATCGGGGATGTGGTCAAGCAGCGTATGGCAGAAACCGAAGCCGAGTCAGAGGCGCTGATGACTTATATTACATCTTCTTGAGTCGAATATAATTTCATCATTACAGGAATCAAAATTCAACAGAAACCTAAGCTGCTAAGTTATTGTTAAAAAAAGATTATTTTTTATAACTGGTTAAATTACGGCTGTTATTCTGTTATTTCCTGCTTTTTTATGCTAATATAGTTCACCTTTCACGGACGGGCGCAAGCCTGTCTACAGCATTATTTTTTTATGGAAACCCTAGAGTGAGCAACGGTTTCCATAAAAAAAATTATTAAATATGAAATTAGGTATTTACAAGGTTTGATGAAGCACTTATAACCCGCTTCACCGACACGGCAGGGGCCGCTGAAAACATTGTCCGCAAGGACAGAGTGATTAGGGCCTTGGTTGTGTTTTGTTGCGCTTTAAGCGTAATGGGTATTGTTCTTTGACATTGTAGAT
>JAGLJX010000179.1 GCA_023142175.1 Emcibacter sp. | reverse complement strand
CGCTTTCGACCCAAAGCGGACACTCTGCATTATGGTTTAAATAAAAGAGGGAAAAATGAGAGTTCAGACAGATGATGTTGCGTCTTCAATTAATAAATTAACAAAAACCATAGAAAATTTTAGTCAAAATCAACAATCAATTCTTGATTATATTTTGATTTATGGTCCGCTGCTTGCGAGCATTTTTATTCCAGTTGGATTATTTTTCTACGGTTATCGTAAAGCCCATGCAATATACGAGGCGCAAGAGGCTGTGAAAGTTGAAATCGAAAAACTGAAAGCTGCTAATAAGTGGCTTTTGCTTATTGCTTCTGCCCAATTAAACGTTCAAGCAATCATGGATGACTGTATCAAAAACTCCGACCAGAAAGAATTTGAGGGAATTCCAAAAGGATATTTAGTACCGCATATAATCTATCTAGGTGATCCGATTATTGATACTATTGAAGACTTAACATTTATTACTCCACCAAAATCCGAAAAGTTTGACGAGGAAAAATGGAACCAACTATTAAAAATCAATAGTGTGATTAGAAACTACAATGCCCTCTTAACAAAATGGAAAATGTGGAATAAGGATTGGTGTCCAGTTAAGGAACGGCTATTTAGCAAATATTTTGTAAGTAAATTCGTTGACATTGATGAATCTGATAAAAAAGACCATGATATGGTTATATATTTCGCCAAATTATTAACGGTACAAACAAAGAAAAGTTTAAATGAGTTAACTGAGTTTATGAAAAATTTTCCCAATGAAGCCCTAAGTAAAATTGATGCCAATAAAGTTAAACCATACGGTGCTGTATTAGAATATATTCCTGCTAAAAAGATCAGGGACAATGTATAAAAACAACGAAATATTTAAACACAATACTTAATTGCGTGAACTACTCAGAACAAACCTCTATGTCCATTTTTGGCCGAAAGCGGACAAATAAATTCGCGTTCTAGCAATGCATTCTTTAAACTCTACCCCCGCCCGCGATAAGTAGGAACACCCTGTTCCGGTATCCATACCCCCTCCGGTGCGTCACCCGTCTGATAGAATACATCAATCGGTATGCCGCCGCGTGGGTACCAGTAGCCGCCGATGCGGAGCCATTTGGGGGCTAGTTCTTCGATCAGACGTTCTGCTATGCCCACGGTGCAATCTTCATGGAAGGCGGCGTGGTTGCGGAAGGATTGCATATAGAGTTTAAGCGATTTGCTTTCCACGAGGAACTCACCGGGGATATAATCAATCACGATATGGGCGAAGTCGGGCTGTCCGGTTACGGGGCAAAGTGACGTAAATTCGGGGCAGGTGAAGCGCACGAAATAATCTACATTGGGCCGCGGGTTTGGCACGCGGTCGAGCTTGGCTTCTTCCGGTGAGGTCGGGGCCTTGATGTCTTTGCCGAGCTGTGACAAGCCCTCATATATATCTTTAGTCATATCAATCCTGTGTCTGTTTGCCCCTTCACTATAACATTTTTTATCCAATGTCATTAAACTTGCGTCCTGACCCTCTCATCCCTATATTCACGACTATAAATTTACAGGGATAATTTAATGGATATTAAAGACGGTTTTGTCGGTTCCATTGGCAATACGCCGATGATCAAATTGCAAAAAGCATCGGAGGAAACAGGCTGCACCATTCTGGGCAAGGCTGAGTTTCTTAACCCCGGCGGGTCGGTCAAGGATCGGTTGGCGCTCGGCGTGATCGAAGATGCCGAGCAGCGGGGAGAGCTGGCGCCCGGCCAGACCGTGATCGAGGCGACGAGCGGCAATACGGGCATCGGCCTGGCAATGGTCTGTGCCGCCAAGGGCTATCCGCTGGTCGTCATCATGGCCGAGAATTTCAGCGTGGAGCGCCGAAAGATCATGCGCTTCCTGGGCGCGAAGGTCGTGCTCACGCCCGCGCCTGCCAGGGGCACCGGCATGCTGGCCAAGGCAGTCGAGCTCGCCGACGCGCACGGCTGGTTCCTGTGTCGCC
>JAGLJX010000178.1 GCA_023142175.1 Emcibacter sp. | reverse complement strand
CTCCAACAACCGATATGCCTGAACCGGGAACGATTGCCCTATTGGGGTTTGGCCTTCTGGCTCTTGGCCTTACGCGAAGACGACGCAGTTAATTTAATTCTGGTGGTAAACTTTAAGGCGGTCCATTTGTTGGGTCGCCTTTTTTTGTGGGTAAAGTTTATATCACCTAATGCAAATTATCCGTAATGGTGCGAAAAAATGATATAGCTTCATATTTGGAGCCGAGTTTATTCATGAAATTCCGATCGGTAGAATTTTTGACGATGACGATATTTTCCGGCTGGTTCACATAAATATACTGACCATAAACGCCAACAGCAAAGAATTCCCCGGGGCGGGCTTCGGGGGGTAGCCACCACTGAAAGCCATAACCAAATTTATCTGAACCCGGCATGTTATGGGCAGAGGCGGGTGAGGTAGCGGCCTTGACCCACGCTTCAGGGACAATCTGTTCGCCGTTCCAATTGCCGTTATTAAGGTAAAGCCGACCAAAGCGGGCATAATCACGGGTTCTCACGTTTAATCCGCCTAGGGCAAATTCAGCTTCTTCAGAATCGGTGATCCAATATGCGTTACTTTCCATGCCGATTTTCGACCAGATATGCTCCTCCACCTGCGCGATCAGGCTTTTACCTGTTACCCTTCGTGCAATCATGCTGATGATATGGGTATCCATGGAGACATAATGGAATTCCTGTCCCGATGGTTTTTCATTAATCAGAGTTGTGGTAAATTCATCCAGTGATCCGCCAACGGCCAATATGCGGCCCATTCGGTTTATGTCCGAATAAAAGTCGCCGTAATCCTCATTCCACAGAACCCCCGATGACATTTGCAGCACATCCCGAACCGGCACACCTTCATATCCGCTGCCCTTCATTTCCGGCAGATATTGTTCCACGGGCGCGTCAATATCGATCAAACCATCATGAACTGCAATACCGAACAGTGTCACGGTGAAGGACTTTGCCATGGACCATGAAATGCGTAGGTCGTTCTCATCCGTTCCTTGATAGTATTTCTCAAAATTGATGTTGTCATCCTTGATCACCAACAGGGCGGTGGTCGCACGGCGGCTAAGGAATTCATCGGTTTCGACTGTCTCGCCTTTATAGTCAAAACTTTCCGGCAGGTCATTTGGGGAACTGCCAAAGGTGAATACAGGGCCTGAACGTTTCACCTGATTAGATAGGAAAACCTCATCCATATTAGAGAAATTATGCACGATCTTATCTTCATCGAACAGGGTCATGGTACCATACAGGCGACTGGCCTGTTCGTGGTTAAAGGCGACGATAACCGCAAATACCATAAGGGCAAAGAACATCGTAGCCCCAGTGATCCTCAATAATTTACTCATAACTTTTCCCCTATTCTGGTTTTGTCCAGCGTAACACGGGTTTCCGCGCCGCCATGGTTTCATCTAGCCTGCGCAATGGGGCAAGATAAGGTGCGCCACTGAATAACTCGTTATTTCCTGCTTTTGCCTCAGCAACCAGATGTCGGAGCGAGCCGATAAACTGATCAAGTGACTGTTTGCTTTCACTTTCAGTAGGCTCAATCAACATGGCACCGTGCACGACCAATGGGAAATACATGGTCATAGGATGATAGCCCTCATCAATCATGGCCTTTGCAAAATCCAGTGTGGCGATGCCGGAACCATTGAGGAACCTGTCATCAAACAAACATTCATGCATACAGGGGCCATCAAAGCTTGCGGTCATTACGTCCTGTAATGACGCCATGACGTAATTAGCATTGAGTACGCTGTCTTCGGCGACACGGGCCAGTCCGTCTGATCCATGGGACATCATAAAGGCTAAAGCGCGGATATTCATGCCCATTTGCCCGTGAAAAGCCGTCATACGTCCAAAGCTGTCTGAACCTTCTTCCACATGTTCAACCATCTCGAACCCATCGTCACTATGAACCACATAAGGAACCGGTGCGAAGGGGGCCAAGGCATCCGATAACACAACGGGCCCGGCACCCGGTCCACCACCACCGTGTGGGGTAGAAAATGTCTTATGCAGGTTGATATGCATGGCATCCACACCCAGATCCCCAGGACGTACCTTGCCGACAATGGCGTTAAAATTGGCACCGTCACAATAGAAGTAACCACCTATTTCGTGAACGGCTTCAGCAATTTCAATAACATCGCGCTCAAACAAACCACAGGTATTAGGATTGGTTAGCATGATTGCTGCAACATCGGGGCCAAGGGCTTGCTTCAGGGCCGCAAGATCAACACGACCATCTTCGGTGGCCGGAATGGATTTGACTTTATAACCACAAAGGGTTGCCGTTGCCGGATTGGTGCCATGGGCGGATTCCGGTGCAAGGACTATGGAACGGTTTTCACCGCGCTTGTCCAATGCTGCCCGAATAGCCATCAGGCCGCAAAGCTCGCCATGTGCGCCTGCTTTGGGTGACATTGCTATGGCGGGCATTCCGGTCAAGGTCTTTAGCCAATGGGCCAGATTGTCCATAACTTCCAATGCACCCTGTACTGTAGAGAGGGGTTGCAGAGGATGAATGTCCGCGAGGCCCGGCAGACGTGCGACTTTTTCATTGACGCGCGGATTATGTTTCATGGTGCAGGAACCTAGCGGATACAGCCCAATATCAATGGCGTAATTCATACGGCTCAGGCGGGTATAGTGGCGCATGGCTTCCGGCTCCGACAATCCCGCAAGCCCGATCTCATTATCGCGTGTGATACCGCCAAGACGGTCTTCAAATTCACCGACGTCTTCCAGATCAACACCAGTTCGCTCACTATCGCCAATTTCGTAAATAAGCAATTCATCCTGTTCCAGTCCTCTGTTGCCGGAATGAGTGGAAAAACTGTCCGGTGACAGTTGGGATAAATTGACAATATCTGTCTGACGTCCTTGTTTATTAAGCATTGATCAGCTCCTTCAATTCGCTGACCAATCGATCCATATCACCGTCCGTCACTGTTTCAGTCACCGCCACAAGCATCTGATTTTTCAAGTCCTTATTATTGGGATAAAGCCGGGACAAAGGAACACCGCCCAGAATTTGTTTTGCGATCAGATTTTCAATGGCCTCTGCGGCATCTATGGGCAGGGAAACAGTAAATTCATTGAAGAAGCTTTCATTCAGCACTTCAATACCATCAATGGTGGACAGCTTGTCGGCAAGTTTCACCGCCTTGGAATGGTTTAGCCGCGCCAGATGTCGGAAGCCTTTCTCGCCAAGTAATGTCATATGAATGGTAAAGGCCAGCGTGCATAACCCCGCATTGGTGCAGATGTTGCTGGTGGCTTTTTCCCGGCGGATATGTTGTTCGCGGGTGGAAAGGGTAAGCACATAACCGCGCTTGCCATCTGCATCCACGGTTTCGCCGCAAACCCGCCCCGGCATAGTACGGACATATTTCTGACGGGTGGCAAGAAGTCCAACGTAAGGCCCGCCAAAATTCAGGCCATTGCCGATGCTTTGTCCCTCGCCAACAACAATGTCTGCACCCATGGAACCGGGGGAACGCACCGCACCAAGTGATACGACCTCTGTCACGACCACAATCAGCAGGGCCTTTTTAGCATGGAGTGCGTCAGCCAGAGCAGTATAGTCCTGAAGATTACCAAAGAAATCTGGATTTTGAACCACAACGCAGCTTGTTTCATCATCAATCTGGTCGATCAGGGCTTCAACGCCATAGATGCCAACCGGATTAAACACAGTCACATCATCAGTGTATTTGGTCGCATTTTTGACGACTTCGATATATTGGGGATGCAGGCTGCCGGAAAGAATAGCTTTCTTCTTACGGGTTGCCCGTCGCGCCATGAGTACCGATTCCCCACAAGCCGTTGAGCCGTCATACATAGAGGCATTAGAAACTTCCATACCTGTGATCTGTGCCACCTGCGACTGGAATTCAAAGAGTGCCTGCAAAGTGCCTTGGGATATTTCCGGCTGATAAGGGGTATATGCGGTGAGGAATTCCCCGCGCTGGATCATATAATCTACTGTACTTGGCACGTAATGACGATAGGCTCCGGCGCCGCAGAAGAAAGGATGCGATCCGGCTGGGATGTTTTTTTCCGCCATTGCCCGAAAATCTCGGTCTACTTGCATTTCAGACATGTGAGATGGCAGGTCTACTGGTTCTTTCAGCAGAGCAGATTTAGGCACATCTCTGAACAGATCATCAATATGACTGACGCCGATTTTTTTCAGCATTTGCGAACGGTCATCTTGGCTAAGCGGCAAATAACGCATTTTATTCCAGTCCTGCTGTGAAAGCCTTGTATCCGTCCGCGTCCATAAGTTCTTCTAATTCACTCGCGTCCGAAAGCGTAACTTTATAAAACCAGCCATCAGTTTCCGCCTGTGCATTGACCAGAGCTGGCTCATCTTCGAGCGCGTTATTAACGGCGGACACTTCGCCGCCGACAAGAGCATAAATTTCACTGGCTGCCTTAACGGATTCCACAACGGCAATTTCGTCACCCTTGTCATAGTTGCTGCCAACTTCGGGAACTTCGACAAAGACGATATCACCGAGCGCATTCTGGGCATAATCGGTGATGCCTACGGTTCCTGTGTCTCCCTCGACCGTGATCCATTCATGTTCTTCTGAATAATATGTTGTCATTTTGCTCTACCTTTTTTATGTTTTTCTATAATAATTTTGAGGGACAAATGGGGTTTTTGCCACGCGTGCGGGAAGCTGTTTGCCGCGAACGGATAGATATATTTCTGTATCAATAGCGGCAAATTCCGGCGTCACATAGCCCATGGCAACCGGCCCGCCGAATGTGGGGCCAAAACCACCGCTTGTGATCTTACCTATTTCATTGCCATCCTTGTCTAAAATGATGGTGCCTTCACGGGCCGGAGCGCGGCCCACGGGCAGAATACCGACCCGCTTCTGGCTGTAATTTTTGGATTCGATCTGGGCCAATATGATCTTGTCACCGGGGAAGCCGCCTTCGGCACGGCGGCGTTTGCCGATTGACCACAGAAGAGAAGCCTCAACAGGTGTTGTCTCTGTTGTCAGGTCATGACCGTAAAGACATAAGCCCGCTTCAAGGCGCAGGCTGTCCCGCGCCCCAAGGCCAATGGCTTCCACTTCGTCTTGCGCCAGCAGGGCGCGGCAGACTTCCTCTGCCTTGTCGGCGGGGATAGATATTTCATGACCATCTTCGCCCGTATAACCGGACCGGCTGATATAACATTCCGCACCACAGATAGTGATTTGTGCATAAGTCATGAAATCCATTTCATCAGCACCAGAGGCAAACCGTGCCAGAACTTCGGCGGCTTTAGGGCCTTGTAGGGCCACAAGGGCGCGGTGGTTAAGCTCGGTCAGGGTGAAACCTTGCGGAAGATTGGCCCGCATATGGGCAATATCCTGTGACTTGCAGGCGGCATTTACCACCAGAAACAAATCATTTTCCCGCTTGGTGATCATCAGGTCATCCATGATGCCGCCACTATCGTTAGTGAACATGCTGTAGCGGATTGAGTTCACCTTCAGGTCAATGATATTGCCGGGAACCAGAGTTTCAATCCAGTGATCTGCACCCTCGCCAGTGATAACCACCTGTCCCATGTGAGACACGTCAAAAAGTCCAGCTGAATTACGGGTCTGCTTATGCTCTCCCATGACCCCAAGGGGATATTGCACGGGCATGGCATAGCCCGCAAAGGGCACCATTTTACCACCCAGTTCTTCATGGAGGGCAAATAGCGGCGTTTTTAGAAGATTGCTATTGTCGGCACTCAATTTATTTCTCCAGAGCAAGCACTTTTCGCACGCAAACCCGTGCTGTCGGTGCCCCCTCTGTCATTGGTACCTGAGAGATTTGACTTTATCAGATGCGCTACCGCCTTGCGGCTTCTTGAGCGCAGTTTTGGTCTAGTCCTGAGACTGTTCCAACAATAAAGCTTACCCCGTCGGTGGGATTTACCTAAAAATCCGCTTTCCAGAGTGCTGTTATATCCTGCGGTCCTTGGTGCCTGAGAGTTTCCGGGGCGGTTGCTCCTTCGGCGCTGCTCTTAACAGTCTCTCCCGCAGGGTCTGTTAGCATGGCGTCATAATAGCCCTAATGGGGGGAGAGTCAACGGGGGAAAGCCGAGATAAAACATAAGACATTGATCATAGATTGAATATCTGCGATAAATGCTCAAATTCGATCATATGCTATTGGGAAAGTCTAAATAAATGAGCATGATAAAAGTGGTATTTTCGTTTGTCGGAAAAATATTTGAACTATTCTGGAAATATTTCCGAAAGTTTCAATCTGCGGTGGGAACATTATTGTTTCTAGCGCTGGTCGTATTTCTGGCAGCATCCTTATTCGGTGAAGATAAAGTCATTGTTCCTGAGCAGGGGGCGCTTGTCGTATCGCTTGATGGTGCTATCAGGGAACAGAAAATTTATAAACAGGATCCGTTTCGAACCATATCAGGGGGTGATGTCAGGCGTCAGACTATCCTGCGGCGGGTAATCAAGGCTATTGATACTGCGGCGCAAGACGATAAAATCTCAATGATGATCATCAATACCAATAGCATGGCTGGGACCATGCCGTCCAAATTACATTATATTGGTGAAGCTATGTCGCGTTTCCGGGCGGCGGGTAAGAAAATATACACATATGGTAATAATTTCAGTCAGGGCGGTTATCTGATAGCCTCCTATGCCGATGAGATTTACCTGAACCCTTATGGCTCCGTTCTGCTTTATGGCTATGGATCTTATCAAAATTACTTCAAAGGGTTTCTCGATAAAATAAAAGTAGAGGTTCAGTTATTCCGGGTCGGGAAATATAAATCTGCTATGGAACCCATGATCCGCGGCGATATGTCACCGGCGGCAAAAGAAGCCAGCGGAGCGTTGCTGAATGACCTCTGGGCGGAATATACCAACAGTGTCGTCAAAGAGCGCACATTGGATAAAGAGAGTTTTATCGCCAATTTTGACAAGGTGGATGAGGATATCGTTGCAGTGGGTGGAAACCTAGGCGAACTCGCGATGCGTTATAATCTGGTGGATGGCCTGAAAACCCGCGAAGAATGGCGGGAATTTCTTGCTGAGAAACTGGATACCGATATTGCCGACCTGCAGGATAAAACAATTGGCTATCATTCTTATCTTTCTGCGAATTTTAATGGCTATATGCCACCAAAAGACAGGATTGCAGTGGTTTATGCCAATGGCACGATCATGGATGGCAAGCAACCTCAGGGCACTGCGGGCGGTGATACTGTTTCCCGCCACCTTCGGGAGGCCAGACTTAATAATAAGGTCAAGGCCGTCATTCTTCGGGTCAATAGCCCCGGTGGAAGCGCTTTTGCTTCTGAACTCATCCGGCAGGAAGTTCTGCTGTTGAAAAAAGCGGGTAAACCGGTTGTGGTCTCCATGGGGTCACTTGCAGCCTCTGGCGGATACTGGATTTCTGCTAATGCGGATGAAATCTGGGCGTCACCCACTACGATCACAGGGTCAATTGGTATTTTCGGGGCGATCCCGAATTTTGAAGGAACATTGGCCGCGATTGGCATTAATACGGACGGCGTTGGGACAACACCGCTTTCTGTTGCCGGACTGTCCAAGCCACTACCTGAAAAGGTCAAGGTTATTATCCAAAGCAATATTGAAAGTGGCTATGACCGTTTTCTGAATATCGTGGCTGAGGGGCGTGACATGACAGTGGAACAGGTTCACGAAATTGCTCAGGGGCGCGTCTGGACAGGAAACAAGGCTTTGGAGCTTGGTCTGGTGGATAAGCTGGGTACATTTGATGAGGCAGTTGTGTCTGCGGCTGCGCTGGCGAAGATGGATGATTATGATGTTGTTTATTGGGAGGACCCCATTCCATGGGATGTAAAATTATTATCTCGTTTAATGGAACGTAATGCGGGAATTGGCAAAATTCTGATGACGCAGACAACCACTCCTCAGGATATTCTAATGGCAGGAATTATGGAAAGTCTGACCATTTACAGCCAGTTGAACGACCCGAACCATGCTTATGTATTATGTTTATTATGTATTGGTGAATTTGGTAATGAACCATAAAGATATAAATCTATATATCGCCAACCCCCGGGGCTTCTGTGCCGGGGTTGACCGGGCTATCCAGATCGTTGAGATGGCACTGGAAAAATATGGCTCACCGGTCTATGTCCGTCATGAAATCGTCCACAATAAATTTGTCGTTGAGGGGCTAAAAAAGCGCGGCGCCATATTTGTTGATGAGCTGGATGAAGTGCCAACTGATGTTCCGGTAATCTTTTCTGCCCATGGTGTGCCCAAATCAGTACCTGCAGAAGCCCGCCGCCGCCAGATGCTTTATGTGGATGCCACATGCCCCTTGGTTAGTAAGGTGCATAGGGAAGCGGAACGGCATGAAAAATCTGGTTCCGAGATCATTATGATCGGTCATGCGGGCCATGCGGAAGTAGTGGGAACCATGGGGCAGGTTGGCGAAGGCCGGATCACGTTGGTGGAAACACCGCAGGATGTGGAACAGCTTGATCTGAAAAATGCTGACAATGTGGGCTATATCACACAGACCACATTATCTCTGGATGATACGGCTGATATTATTGC
>JAGLJX010000177.1 GCA_023142175.1 Emcibacter sp. | reverse complement strand
TCCAGCATGGGCGGGCTTATATCCATCTATGCTTTGGCCAAATATCCTGATGTATTTCAGGGCATAGGGGCCATCTCAACACATTGGCCCATAAGCCTGTCATTTGATGTTCCGGCAACATCCAGTAATTTTGTTAAATATCTGGCGGAAAATCTCCCTAAACCCGGAAACCATAAAGTCTATTTTGATTTCGGCACGGAAACGCTGGATGCCTATTATGAACCCCATCAGGACAGGGTGGATGCGGTGATGGAATCATTGGGCTATAGCTCAAAAAACTGGATCACCAGAAAATTTGAGGGCGAGGAACATAGTGAGGTTTCCTGGACAAAGCGTCTTGATATACCGCTGTCATTCCTTCTTAAAAAGAAGCAGCGTTTCACGGCAAATGTGATGGCTCCTTTGGATATGAAAGAGGATGAGGCACAATGGGAAACATTCAGACGACAAATCAGAATGGCAAAGGATATGGGCGTTGGTGCTGTATCTGTTGATGTTTGGTGGGGTCTGGAAAGAACTGGGGATAACAAATTTGAATGGGCATATTTTGACAAGATCTTTGATGAGATAGAGGCCGCGGACCTGCGCATCGTACCCATTATGTCATTTCATGGTTGTGGTGGTTATCCGGGGGGAACGTGCAATGTGCCGATTCCCACATGGATATGGTCGCATTTCGAAGACAAGGGCATTACGAGCGATGATATGCATTATCAGGGGGAGAATGGCGCTCTGAATATTGAAGCCGTATCTCTGTGGCAGGATGAATATGTCATCCCGCAATATATTGAATTTATGAATGCCTTTGAGGAAAGATATGCATCAAAAGCGCATATCATGGATGAAATAAACATCAGCATGGGTGCATCGGGTGAATTGCGTTATCCGGCCTATACGCCCAATGATGTCATATGCGATTTTCCCACAAGAGGATGTTTTCAGGCCTATAGCCCGTCGGCTGTTAAGGACTTTGGTAAATACATAGTCCAGAAATATGGCTCATTGGAAAAAGTCAATGGGGCTTGGGGAGCTGACCATCAGAATATATCTGAAATTACCCCGCCCGATGATGGAACACCCGAAGATGGCAGAGCTAATGATTTTGTTCAGGCAAAAGAATATGTGAATACTCAATATGGTCGCGATTTTATGGACTGGTATCATGATTCACTTCTTGATCATGGCAGAAGAATGCTTGATGCCGCTATTCTGGCATTTGACGGGCCATTCGCGGATGTTGAGCTGGGACTTAAAATCGCGGGAATTCACTGGCAAATGTCACTCAATGCCCCTCATCCCAGAATAACAGAAATGGCAGTAGGAATGGTTCCGACAAGTAGCGATTACACCCATAGATCATCGGGTTATGGTTATGGAAAAATCATTAATCTGGTCAATGAATATAAGGGAAAACGTAAAGTCGCCCTGCATTTCACAAATCTGGAAAGCGATGATGTAGAAGAAGAAAATGGCCGAATGATATATTCACAGGCCAGAACCCTGCTTCGGTATGTGGCAACGGCGGCCAATGATGTTGGCATTACCATCAAGGGTGAAAATGCTATGGCTCATGGTATCGCAACTCAACATGGTTGGGACAATATAGATAAGGCTTACGGCAATCATTCCCTTAACGGCATTACGGTCCTTCGGGTTGATAATGTTACCGATAATGAAATCGGCAAAGCCCGTTTTCAGAAACTTATCAAAACTTCAAAAGAATGAGACTTTAAAATGAGCCGTAAAATAGCAGTGGTCACCGGTGGCACAACAGGAATCGGTTTGTCGACCGTTAAAATCCTGGAGAGAGAGCATTATAAGGTCATTGTCCTTGGTCTGACCGATTTCGAGGCAGGTACGCCAACCCAAGCCGAATTTTTCCATTGTGACCTCAGAAATGCCGGCGAAATCGAAAATGTCTTTCAGGCTATTGCGAAAGAATATAGCTCCATTGATTGTCTTATCAATAATGCCGGTGTTCTGTCCTATGGCTCCGCCGTTGATCTTTCTGAAGAACAATGGGATCTGGTCATGGATGTTAATGTCAAGGCGCCGTTTCTTTGTGCCAAATACGCGATCCCGCTCATGTCGGGTGGCGGCATCGTTATAAATGTCGCCAGTGTACAGTCCTTTGTCGCGCAGCCCAATGTGGCGGCCTATGCTACGAGTAAAGCCGCGCTTTTGGGACTGACCCGTTCCATCGCCATTGATTTCTCGCCCCGAATCCGGTCTGTTTCGGTATGTCCGGGAACCATTGATACCCCCATGCTACACAAAGCCTTGGGCGAAGCCGCTGACCCCGATGCCATGATGGCCGAACTTAATGCAAGCCACCTGACCGGGCGCATCGGTCAACCACAGGAAGTGGGCGAGCTTATTGCCTTTCTCTGCGGGGATAAATGCCGTTTCATCAATGGACAGGAAATACGGGTGGACGGCGGCCTTGGCGTTAATATCGGGGGTAGTGCAAACTGATGAAAATCACTAAGATAGAAACATTGCGATTGACGGAATATGGCAATCTCTGCTGGGTGCGGGTGCATACGGATGCAGGCATCGTCGGCCTTGGGGAAACCTTCATGGGGCCACAGGCGGTGGAAGCCTATATCCATGAAACAGTGGCGCCCTATCTGCTGGGCAAAGACCCGCTACAGGTTGATATGCACTGGCGTGAATTATACGGCTATCTGGGTTTCAGAAGCAGCGGCGTAGAGATGCGCGGTAATTCGGCGGTTGATATTGCGCTGTGGGATATATGGGGCAAGGCGACAAATCAACCCATCTATCAGCTTTTGGGCGGCAAGAGCCGTGACTCTATCCGTACCTATAATACCTGTGCCGGTTATGAGTATATTCGCTCAAGTGAAGGTCAAAGCACAGGTAATTTTGGTCTGCCTGCGGGGGACGCCCAAGGCCCCTATGAGGATCTGGACGCATTTTTGAATCGAGCCGATGAATTGGCTTTGAGTTTGCTGGATCAGGGTATTACAGCCATGAAAATATGGCCGTTTGATTTTGCCGCAGAAGATAATAATGGTCAGTCCATTTCCACAGAGCATCTTAAACAGGCTTTGGAGCCTTTCGAGAAAATCCGTAAAGCCGTAGGCGACAAGATGGACATCATGGTGGAATGTCATTCCCTGTGGAATTTGCCCACCGCCATTAAAATTTCGAAGGCATTGGAACCCTATAATCCCTTCTGGATTGAAGACCCGGTCAAGATGGACAGTTTTGCCGCCGTCGAAGAGTTTCGCGCCCGAACCAATATTCCGGTTACCGCCAGCGAAACCATAGCCACCCGTTGGGGTTATAAGGATTTAATGGAACGCAATGCCGCAGATTTTATCATGCCTGATCTCGGCTGGGTCGGCGGCATTTCGGAAGCCAAAAAGATAGCGACCATGGCGGAAGCCTATCACCTCCCACTCGCACCCCATGACTGCACGGGGCCGGTAGTCTTTACCGCATCATGCCATCTGTCATTAAATGCGCCCAATGCGGTGATACAGGAATCTGTGCGCGCACTTTATACCGGATGGTACGCAGAAGTTATGGAAGTTCTGCCGGTGGTGAAAGACGGTATGATCGCGCCGCCGGAAGGTGCGGGTTTGGGAACGGACTTAAAACCTGAAGTCTTCAGGCGCAAGGATGCCGTCCTCAGGACAAGCAAATAAGTTTTAAGAGGTGCCGAATAATATGCCGTAAGGCGGCAGGGTAAACTGGCCGCCTTCACCTATTTCGGGTGTAGGATTTTGTCCCGGCTGGCTACAGAGGCTGATGTTATTGGGCAAAGTCATGGGTTTGGGCTGTGCCGATAGGTTAAAGCAGGCGTAAACTGCCTGATCTTTCCCATTGCGACTGAAGGCCAATGTCTCCGGCTCGCTATCTATAAAACGAATGTTGCCATATAGAAGAGAATCATGTTGCTTGCGCCATTTCAGGAAGCTTCGGTAATAGTTTAAAGTAGAATCAGGATCAACTTCCTGTTTGTCCACCGCCCGCGCAAGATGTTCATTTGGCACCGGCAACCAAGGCGTACCTTCCGTAAACCCACCAGCGGATTTTTTGGAATCCCAAGGCATAGGGGTACGGCAGCCATCACGGCCTTTAAATTCCGGCCAAAATTTAATACCAAAGGGATCTCTTAATTGATCCCGAAGAATCTCGACCTGAGTCAGGCCCAGCTCCTCCCCCTGGTAGCTGCAAATTGTTCCCGGCAGGGAGCATAGCAGAGAGGTCAGCATTTTTGCCATTTCAGGATCTGGATTATCACCACCCCATCGGCTCAGCACCCGAATAACATCATGGTTGCTGATGGCCCAGCAAGCAGTACCGCCGTTCATCAGTGATATTTGATCTTCTACGGTTTTCCTGATGTGAGGACCAGAGAATTCATCAACCAGCAACTCAAAGCTATAGGCCATATGAAGACGTTTGTTATCTGCGGTATATTCAGAAATCGTTTTTAGGGAATTCTCGGTATTGAGTTCTCCCACGGTCATTACTTCAGGGTAGCGATCAATCAATTTCCGCAGATCTTCCAGAAACGCTAATGTCTCCGGGCGGTCATTATCATAAATATGATATTGTGCAGCGTAAGGATTGTCGGGACTAAACCCACGGCCCCGCCTCTCACTCAAGGGTTTGATGGGATTGTCGCGTAATTCCTGATCATGATAGCAGTAATTGATGGCATCAAGTCGAAAGCCATCAACGCCACGTTCAAGCCAGAATTCAACTTCCTGTAAAATTTGGTGTCGCAATCCGTCACTATGGTAATTCAGGTCGGGTTGATTGGTCAGGAAGTTATGCATGTAATATTGTTCGCGATTATCATCCCATTGCCATGCCGAGCCGCCAAATATGGCCAGCCAGTTATTGGGCATTTCATCATTGTCCTTGGCATCGGCCCATACATACCAGTCGGCTTTTTCATTATCGCGGCTTTTGCGGCTTTCCTGAAACCAAGCGTGTTGGTCGGATGTATGGCTGAGAACCTGATCAATGATCACTTTTAAATCTTTTTTATGAGCCTGCTTTATCAGGTCATCGAAATCATCAAGCGTTCCAAACAGCGGGTCAATATCCCGGTAATCGGCAATATCGTAACCGAAGTCTTTCATGGGGGATTTAAAGAAGGGTGATATCCAGATGGCGTCAACACCAAGGCTTTTTATATAGTCCAGCTTGCTTATGATGCCGGGTATATCACCAATGCCATCGCCATTGCTGTCCATTAGACTGCGGGGATAAACCTGATAAATTACGGCGCTGTTCCACCAAGATGTATTCGTCATGCGTAGTTATCTTCTTTGTTATGCTTGCCGAAAACTGATAAATAGAACTATAAGTTCAACCACTTAACAATTTTTCGACTACCCTTTTTTTGCGCTGTTTAATATAT
>JAGLJX010000176.1 GCA_023142175.1 Emcibacter sp. | reverse complement strand
CCGTCATAGTTGCGCTTGTTGAAGAATAAAAAAATCTGATATTACCCTTCATTGTCAGCTCATTATTCACCATTTTTGTTGGCGGAGCATTATTTCTTTCATTTCAGAATCCCAAGGACAGAGCCTCGCGTCATGAAGTCATCATGCTGATGATTGTCATCTGGTTTGGGCTGCCCATATTCGCCTCTCTACCTTTTATGGTCACCGGGTTCATGACCAAATTTGCGGATGCATATTTTGAAGCATCATCTGCCTTGACAACGACGGGCTCCAGCCTTGTTATAAATCTGGATCTTGTGCCATCAACCTTACTTTTTTGGCGGTCTTTGTTGCAATGGCTGGGCGGTATATTGGTATTTGTGATGACAATAGCCATTCTGCCGCTTTCTTCCATTGGCGGTATGAGTTTATTTCGCAGCGTCCTGCCGCATGGCGAGGGGGATCATTTGCTGGCCCGTATCAGGTATGCCTTTGCCCCCCTTATCGGGGTTTATATTGGTATGACTACAGCCTGCGCGATCTTGCTGGTTATATTTGGTATGGGTGGGTTTGATGCCATGCTCATGGCGATGGCCACACTATCAAGTGGGGGGTTCACTAGTCAGGGAGCCTCTGGGGTTAATTCCATGACGGGGTTAACCGAATTTATTCTAATACCCTTCATGATTTTTGCTGCCACCAACATGACATTTCACTGGGCATTCCTAAAGCGGGGCAGGGTAGGCATATATCGACAGGATCCGGAAATTTTAAATTTCCTTTATTTTTTGCTTGTGGCGGCATTCTTCATTTTCATTAGTATCCTCATATCTGGCGATATGGGGGACATCAGCATATTGGAGAAAGCAGGAATAGCAGCCTTTACCGCAGTTTCAAGTATGACAACTACTGGGTTTTTACCGGACTATGCAACGTCTTTGCCTCTGGGGGTCACGATTATCTGTTTGGTACTGTTGTTCATCGGGGGCACTACGGGGTCAACCGCTGGTGGATTTAAAATATTGCGGATCAGCCTGATGGCGCGACATGCAGATAAAGAAGTCAGCAGGCTAACCTACCCAAGCGGTATCACTCCGGTATCGTTTAGTGGTAATGTGGTCTCGCAGCCAACCTTAACTTCCATCTGGACTTTGTTGTTCGTTTTCGTTTCTGCGCTGGCGGTCATTACCATTCTTTTTGGGGCTATGGGGTATGATCTTCAATCAAGCTTTGGCCTGAGTGTGACCAGTATTTTCAGCGCAGGCGGACTGATTCCCCTGATCAGTCCAGACTTCGTTGGCTATCACAGCCTTTCATATGCTGGAAAATGGCTTAGTTCCTTCGCGATGATAATCGGCAGGCTTGAAATTATCGCCTTGTTGGTGTTTTTAATGCCATCCTTCTGGAAAAATTAAAAAATTATAAAATAATACAATCTTATGGTTTGAGGAATTGTTTGCCTATGATAAAGTAACGTTACTAGCGATTTGTTCTTAAAACAATAATGAACCATAAACAGAAGAATGGATGTATATATGTCTGAAAAAAATCATAACTTACAAGACTCATTTCTAAACCATATCCGCAAAAACAAAACCCCGATCACTGTTTTCTTAGTCAATGGCGTAAAACTACAGGGTATTATTACTTGGTTTGATAACTTTTGTATTCTCCTGCGGAGAGATTCCAGTGTACAACTGGTCTATAAGCACGCTATTTCAACGATAATGCCAGGTGGACCGATCACGTTGTTTGATGCAGCGGAAGAGGAAAATCAGGACTAATCTAAGAAGTGCCTATGACAAAACGTACTGATTTCGATCAACTTAAGTTTCGTAAGAAAAAGATAAGTCTGGACTGGGGCGCCTCACACGGTAATGGTGATGATGCCCCAGACCATATTGCGCACGCCAATGTTCTGGTTCTGCATCCCTATCACAAGGCACGGCATTCTGCCCGAGTGGGGGCAACGTCCTTCCTGCGTTCGCCGGAAGCCCGCCTAGAGGAGGCTGTAAGCCTTTGTCAGGCTCTTGAGCTGAACGTAATGCAGTCAATATTGATCCGTCTATCTAAAGTCACATCCGCCACCTATGTGGGGCAGGGTAAGCTCTTGGAACTCGCGGATATTATTTCTGTAGAAAATATTGAACTTGTTATTCTGGACTGTGAACTGACACCGGGACAACAGCGCAATATTGAGCGGCTTTTAAAAGTTAAGGTCATTGACCGAACTGGTTTAATTCTGGAAATTTTTGGAGAACGGGCGCAGACTAAAGAAGGCGTGCTTCAGGTAGAGCTTGCCCATTTGACCTATCAAAAGAGCCGCCTTGTGCGTTCCTGGACCCATCTGGAGCGCCAACGCGGTGGTTTTGGCTTTTTGGGCGGGCCCGGTGAATCACAGATTGAATCTGACCGGCGGATGATCGGGGACAGGATTAGCCGTATCGGCAAACAACTGGACGAAGTGAGCCGCACCCGCGCACTTCACCGTTCTGGCCGTAAGAAAAGCCAGCAGCCCGTCGTGGCGATGGTTGGTTATACTAATGCCGGGAAATCGACATTGTTTAACTATCTGACAGATGCAAAGGTAATGGCAGCGGATATGCTATTTGCCACGCTGGACCCAACCATGCGGGAAATTGAATTGGTGCCGGGAAAAAAAGCTCTTCTTTCAGATACAGTTGGCTTTATCTCATCGCTACCGACACAGTTGGTCGCCGCATTCAAGGCCACGTTGGAAGATGTTATAGAGGCCGATCTTATCCTGCATGTACGTGATATCTCACACCCCGATACGGAAGCACAGAAAGAGGATGTCATGACAATCCTCCTGTCACTCGGCTTGGAAGAAGGGCCGGATTGTCCCATCTATGAAGTTTGGAGCAAGATTGATCTTCTGGATGAAGAACAGCGTCTAACCTATGAAAATTTAGCATCTTTTAAGGAGAATATTACCCTTATTTCTGCCATAACGGGGGAAGGATGTGATGAATTCCGGCTTGAATTATATGATATATTGGCAAAGGGTACTAAAATCCTGAAAATTGCCTATGAGCATAATCAGGGGGCCGCCGTGGCGTGGATGTATAAACACAGTGAGGTACTTGCCCGCAATGATACTGAAAGCGGAACAATTCTCGAAGTGCGCGTGGACGCAAAATTACTTGGACGTATAGAGAAAGACCCCGGCTTAATCGGCAGGGTCATAAGTTGATGAATATTGACCGCATCAGCGAAATTGTTATTGCCACAGCAAAACGAGAAATCCTGCCACGGTTTAGAAATCTCAGAGAAGAAGATATTACTGCAAAATCACCGGGGGATATGGTCACCATAGCGGATTTAGCAGCAGAAAAGGCACTCTCAGAGGAACTAAACAGGTTATTCCCCAAGGCTATCGTCAGCGGGGAAGAGAGCATTGCAAAAGAACCGAATTTACTTCAGGACGTTATTACTTCGGAACAGGCATTTTTGATTGATCCTGTTGATGGCACTAATAATTTCATAAAGGGGGATTCAGCATTTGCGCTAATGCTTACGGAACTACGGCGGGGTGAGGCGGTCGCCGCATGGATATATCTTCCGGTCAATGATGAGATTGCCGTAGCAGAAAAAGGCGCGGGGGCGTCTCTAAATGGCAAGAAAATTAAGATACCCGTTCGAGAATTTGATCCTACCAATATGACCGGGGCGGCGCACCTTAACCGCTTTCCGGAAAACCGCCGCACAATAGCCAGAGAAAATTTAAAAAAATTCAACCAGAACCAACCCGCCTTTTGTGCCGGATATGATTATATAGCCCTGACAAAAGGGGATAAGGATTTTTCAATTTATTTTCGCACATTGCCGTGGGATCATATGCCGGGCGGTCTTATCTATAGCGAAGCCGGGGGCTATGTCCGCACCCTCTTTGATGCTGATACCTACACCGTCCATGATAATGACAAAGGATTGATGTCTGCACCAAACAAGGATCAATGGCATAAAATAAGGGAAATGGTCTTTCCAGACTTATCCATCTGATCACCAAACTGTTACCAAGTCTGAATTTATTAAATTACAGCTTAACGCAGATTGCACGATTGCTGGAGTCAAAATAAATCGTTGGAAAAATGGAGGCGCGGACCAGATTTGAACTGGTGTACACGGATTTGCAATCCGCT
>JAGLJX010000175.1 GCA_023142175.1 Emcibacter sp. | reverse complement strand
CCCTGTTGCCACAAACAGGGTCATCGGCGGAAACACTGGTTCTGGCACTGGCAAACCAGAATGGTGTCTCGGTGGTGTCGTATGGTACGGAAGCCGGAATATTTCAGGCCACGGGTGGCGTACCGACAGTGGTTTGCGGGCCGGGCAGTATTGATCAGGCTCATAAGCCCGATGAATATATTGAGCTATCGGAGCTGCGCGCCTGCGATGAGTTTTTAGGCCGCCTGTTGAAGGTCATCAAAAATTAAGGATGGAAATGTCGATCATTGAAGCGATAAAAAACAGATCTAGCAACGCCTTTATGACAGAGGCGGATGTTGACCCTGATCTGATCCGACAGATACTGGATGCGGCCATCTGTTCGCCGGTCCACCACCGCACTGACCCGTGGCGTTTTCTGGTCATTCGGGGAGAGGGCCGGAAACAGCTTGGTGACGTCATGGCCGCCCATCTTGCCAAAGAAATGGAAGAGCCGGAAAGCCCCAAAAATGAAAGATTTCTGGCTAAAATCAGGAAAAAATCTTTTCGCGCTCCGGTGATTATCGTGGCGGGTGCGGCGAAGTCCGACAAAGAACAGGCCTTGATGATCGAGGATGTGGCAACGGTAAATGCCGCCTGTCAGAATATGTTGCTGGCGGCGTATGAGTTGGGGCTAAGTGCCTTCTGGCGCACGGGCGGTGTGACCTATTGCGAGGATACGGTACGCTCCCTTGGCTTTGATGAGGGTACGGAACTGGTCGGGTTTATTTATCTGGGCCATCCCAAAAAAGATATCCCGCCAAAAGTGCGCCAGTCATCGGAAGAATTTACCCGTTGGATGAATGAATAGGGTTATTTATTGAAATATTTGAGTGTCTGCTTCCGGCCAGAGGCGGACATATAGTGTGTGACACATGACTTCCCTAGACTTAATTTCAGAAATTTCATGGCCTCTCTGGCTGTTTTTATAATTGTTTTTCAAACGGTTCTTCTCTGGCATGAGCAAGTAAGTTATTTCTGCGTTCTAAATTCTCAGGCGCCCATACTGTTTCGTAGTCATAGAACACTTCTACAGCAAGTTCACCCTGCGGCAGAAGAACCCACGGTTGCTTGGATAGTGTAAAAATATGAACATCTGGCGGCAATTTATCAGGGTCATCTAGAGTTCCCACACGAATGAATTTAATGCCATCTTTTATGCCTTGCATGTAATAATTACTCCAAACAGCAACCTGACATTCAGGACAACGTGCTATTTTTTGACCATTCCCACTTGGTGAAGGCATTATTATTTCTAAGACATCCCCATGAGTAAGCTCCACATCATCGGAATCATATAATGCATTCAAAGCGAATGCTGTACCTGTTTGACGTTGACACCAGCGGCAATGACAACAATGAACTATAAGTGGCTTTGCATTGAGCTTGTAACGCACATAACCACAACTGCAACCGCCTTCGTGTGTTTCTATTTGCAACATAATAATATCCCTCCCTTAAGAAATAAGAATTTTATATTAATTGGATTAACAGGTCATAACACTTATCCGCAAGTGTCCGCTTTGGGTCGGAAGCGGTCACTGGTAAAATTAATCTTTTGATAATAATTAATCAAGGATATTTCAAAATCTGCTTTAAATAGGGTGCCGCAAACATTTTAATATTTCTCCGGCTTTGATCGTCATTCCCGCGCAGGCGGGAATCCAGTTAAGGGTCGGTTGAATGAAGTATAACGGGTTGATAATTAAAAAGAGTCTGGATTCCCGCCTGCGCGGGAATGACAAGGGGGTCGCGGGAATGACAAAGGGGGCGCGGGGATGACAAAGGGGCGCATGGGAATGACGGAGAGGTGGACCTAGGCCCACACTCAGTTGATCAGCTTTTTCAACTCAAATTTATGATCTGTCGTGCAGAATTCGCAGGTCATGGTGATCACGCCGTCTTCGGCACATTCAGCTAACTCCTGCGGGGTGAAACTGGCAAGCACGGTGCGGAGTTTCTTATCGGAACAACGACAGCCCGTATTCATTTCGGTGGCAGTGAAAACCCGCACACCGCTATCATGATAAAGCCTGAGCAATAAATCCTGTAAGGACAGACCATTATCCAGAAGCTCTGACGTTTTGATGCTGGACAGCAAAATACTTGCCGTGGTCCAGTGATCTTCTTTCTGGCTGTCATCTTTGATTTCATCGGCGGTATTTCGCGCCAGATGCTGAATCATGATTGCCGCCGCCGTCCATCTTCCATCCGCACCCTTGTCACAGCTGATCATCAGGTGAGTGGGGAGTTGTTCTGAGGTCTGGAAATATTCTTCTGCGGATTTTTTCAGGCTGTTGCCTTCCAGCTTTACGATGCCCTGATAACGGTCCATATATTGGCCCTGATCAATGGTGATCATAAGCTGTCCGTCCCCCCAGAGCGGTGAGCTATCTTCGTCTGCGCCGCAATAGCCGCGCACTACACCGGCGCCATTGCCATCGGTGGAGAAGTCACTGACCAGATTACGGATCATACCGTCACTTTTGACCTGCAATGTGAGGATACCCTCAAATTTCATCATGCTGCCGAGCATGGCAGACAGGGCCATGGCCTGCCCCAGTTGCTGCTTGACCTCATCGGAGTAATTATGATTACCCAGAACCTCATTCAACACTTTATCCAGCCGGATAATCCGGCCTTTGATGTCCTGTCCTTCGATCTGGAAGGCAAGGCAGCTGTCACTATAAATCGGGGTCATATTTATTTCCCGAAACACCACATCAGTATGCTTTTCTGGATGTGAAGGCGGTTTTCCGCTTCGTCCCAGATAACAGACTGCGGGCCGTCGATGACTTCATCGGTGACCTCTTCGCCCCGATGCGCTGGCAGGCAATGCATGAACAGGCTGTCTTTCTTAGCCGACTGGATCAGTTTCCGGTTGACCTGAAAGGGTGTCAGAATGGCGATGCGTTCATCCACGTCCGTATCACCCATGGATATCCATGTGTCGGTGATGATACAGTCGGCGTCTTTTGCCGCCTCATCCGGGTCATGGGTCAGGGTAACTCTGCCGCCATTATTATTGGCCCATTCCAGAACCTGTGTCGGCGGGCAGAATTCTTTCGGGCAGGCCAGAACAAGCTCGCAGTCAAACAATACCGCCGCATGAATCCAAGAAACCGCCACATTATTGCCATCGCCGGACCATGCAATTTTTTTGCCTTTGATAGAGCCGCGATGCTCCTCAAAGGTAAGCACATCCGCCATCACCTGACAGGGGTGGGAAAAATCGGTCAGCGCGTTGATCACCGGAACCGTGGCATGGGCGGCCATTTCCAAGAGAGCTTCGTGGCTGTCGGCCCGCAGCATGACGGCATCGACAAATCCCGATAAGACCTGCGCGGTATCGGACACGGTTTCACCCCGTCCCATCTGCATATCATTCCCCTGTAGCACGATGGCGGTGCCGCCGAGCTGATGGATGGACATTTCAAAAGATACTCTGGTGCGGGTCGAGGGTTTTTCAAAAACCATAGCAAGGCTTTTATCCGCCAGAGGTCGGTCGGGATGAATGAACCCCTTGCCGTGCCCGTCTTCGGTAGCGGTGGCTTTCAGTGCCTTGGCCTTTTCAATGATCTCACGGGCCTCAGACTGGTCAAGGGCGGCGAGGTCAAGAAAATGCCTGAAGGGGGCTTTCAGTTTAAAATTGCTCATTATTCATCAGACTGCGGTTCGGGCAGTTCCTTTTCAATTTCTGCGCATATTTTAGCCATCTTTTTGAGGGCCTCGTCAATATGCTCTTTTTCGATAATAAGGGGTGGTAGCAACCGTACCGTATTATCCGCCGCGCCCACAACTAATAGCCCATATTTGAGGGCTTTGGTAACAAAAACGGATGGCTCAACCTTAAGCTTCAATCCCAGCATAAGTCCTATGCCCCGCACCAGTTCAATGACGTTAGGGTAATTATGGCGCAATGTCATCAGGCCTTTTCTAAGGTCATAGGACATTTTCTCCACATGATCGAAGAAACCGTCGGCAAGGATGATATCCAGTACCTTGTTACCAATAGCCATTGCCATGGGATTGCCACCGTAAGTGGAGCCGTGACTACCCGCTTTCATGCAACGACCAACTTCTTCGGTGGCCATACAGGCGCCAAGCGGAAACCCACCGCCGATACCTTTTGCCGCGCAGAGAATGTCGGGGCTGATATTGCTATGCTGATAGGTGAACAGCTTTTCCGTCCGTCCCATGCCGCATTGCACTTCATCAAAGATCAGTAAAATGTCGTGTTTGTCACATAAATCTCTTAGAATTTGCATATTGTCACTGGACACTTGCCGGATACCGCCTTCGCCAAGCACAGGCTCAATCATGATGGCCGCGGTCTCATGGGTGATGGCGGCTTCCACCTTGCTCATATCCCGATAAAAAGGCACATGATCAAAGGCGTCCATCATGGGGCCAAAGCCCTTGACCAGTTTTTCCTGACCAGAGGCGGCGATGGTCGCCAGCGTCCGACCGTGGAAGCAGCCTTCGAAAGTTATGATCCGGTAGCGTTCCGGTTCTTCGTTTTCATCATGATAGCGCCGCGCCATTTTCATGGCACATTCAACGGCTTCGGCACCGGAATTGGTGAAAAACATGGTGTCGGCAAAGGTGTTGTCCGCGAACCTCTGTGCCAGTTTTTCCTGCCCCGGTATGCGGTAGACATTGGAGGTGTGCCAGACTTTGCCCGCTTGCTCCGTGATGGTCTTGACCAGTTCCGGGTGACAAAAACCCAGATTATTCACGCCGATCCCACAGCCAAAATCCAGATATTCCTTGCCACTTTGGTCATAAGCATAGACGCCTTTGCCATATTCAATGGCAAGGTCTGTCCTAGCATAGGTTGGCAAGACTGGCGGAATGATACTCTCATCCATATTGTCATTGCGGCTGTTTTTCATGCTTACTCTCAACTTTTTTTAATCGGGGACTGTCAATACAACAAAAAAACTATGGGCGCAACTTATAGCCTGTGCTGAACATACGGTAGCAAATCAGCCCTAAAATAATATTCAGGACAGCAATATAAATCACCCCGACAACGAGGTTTCCATCAGCATGGTCAATGATACCATAACGAAAGCCATCAATCAGATAGAAAAACGGATTGAGCTGGCTGATGTCATGCCAGATGCCCGGCAGGCGTTCGATGGAATAAAATGTGCCGGACAGAAATGATAAAGGCACGATGATAAAATTTGTAATGCTTGAACTTTGTTCCCATTTGTCGGCCCATATTCCGGCCATAATACCCAGTAAAGCCAGCATAATCGCCGCCGAGATGCCAAAATAAAACAAGGCCCAGATATTAGGAAAGCTCAGGTCCACAAACATAAACATGGAGAATGTAACGAACAGGCCCACGAGGAACGCCCGCGTTACCGCCGCCAGCGTGAAGGCCAGCGTCATTTCACCGGGGCCAAGCGGGGCCAGCAGAAGATCGACAATATTACCCTGCATCTTGGAGGTCATCAGGCTGGAGATCGTATTGGCAAAAGAATTCTGTAATACTGCCATGATCACCAGACCCGGTGCCAGAAACAGGCTAAAGGCCACGTCACCAACATAGCGGCCACTGCCGCCGAGCGCGATGGTGAATATGGTCATGAACAGGGCAGTTGTGATCACGGGGGACAGCACGGTCTGACCAACGACTTTGAGAAAGCGGCGGACTTCCTTGGTATAAAGTGTCCAGACACCCAGCCAGTTTATGGTCCCAATTCTTTTTTCCCCAAAGGTGGGGAGATTCTGGCCAATG
This sequence comes from Emcibacter sp., assembly GCA_023142175.1. The sequence continues at coordinate 2,568 of JAGLJX010000175.1, read as the reverse complement.
GTCCATTGGTTTTTCATAAGTTACAGTCTTTCGTGATTCTTTTATCTTTTGTTTGAGCCATTTTTACAGTAGAACAACATCTACTGCAAGCCAGAGTGTAAAACGCTCTGGATAATTGAACTTACCGATGAGCAAGGATTACGAACCATGGCATGGACTGATGAACGGGTCGCAAAATTACGGGAACTCTGGGACAAGGGCTTAAGCGCCAGCCAGATTGCCAAGGAACTTGCCGAAGGTGTTACACGCAATGCTGTTATAGGCAAGGCTCATCGTATGCATCTTGCCTCACGTCCGTCCCCCGTGAAAAAGGATCCGAAGAAGAAGGCCAGAAAAGCGGTCGAGAAAAAGACAGCGCTACCCAAGGCCAAGGCCCATGGCGGCAAGGTGTCTCTGCTGGAACTGACCGAGAGAATATGCAAATGGCCCATTGGACATCCGGGAGAAGTGGACTTCCATTTTTGTGGCAAGCCATCGGTGGCAGCATTTCCTTATTGTCCGGAGCATTGCCAGCAGGCCTATCAGGTGCAGCAGCCACGTCGGGACCGCCGCACCAACCGGGGCCGCATTTCCGCAACACCGGTAAGATAATTTATATACTTATTTCCCAAGTGGATAATATTTCACAGGCAATATCTGCGGGCAGGACCTATTAATTTCAAGAATAGCTTTAAGCGTAGTCTCCTTAGACAGATATTGGTATATGGCGTATTTATTGTTGTGGATCAGAGAAATTTATATTTTTGTATTCTTCTCTCGTATTTGTTATTTGAACCTTCAACTATTGTCTGTTAATATTTCCCACCGATAGAAATAATAATAAATTTAATCATGGGGATAATTATGCATTTCATTAAAAGAACAATCATTGCAGTTGCCGCAACAGCGTTTATTATGTCAACAGCGGTTGCTGAAGAAAAAACAGCTAAAGATCACGGGCCCTTGGTGGTCATTAATAAAAATCCATATCCCAGCACCTACGCGCCTTTTCCCTCTGTCATGACGGTAATTAAAAATGCCACCGTTTTAACCGGAACCGGAGTGCAGCTCGAAAGGGCCGCAGTTTTGATGGAGAATGGCAAGATCGTAGCCGTTGGGTCTGATCTTGTGATCCCTGATAGTGCGCTGGTTATTGACGGTAGCGGAAAATGGGTGACACCGGGCATCATAGATGTTCATTCCCATTTGGGCGTTTATGCATCGCCGCATCATAAGTCCATGTCGGACGGTAATGAGGCCACGCGACCCGTAACAGCAGACGTATGGGCGGAACATTCTGTCTGGCCACAGGACCCCGGGTTTTCAAGAGCCATAGCAGGGGGCGTTACCGCAATGCAGGTCCTGCCGGGTTCAGCCAACCTGATTGGTGGGCGCGGGGTGACGCTGAAAAATGTGCCAAGCCGCACCCGAGAGGGGATGAAATTTCCCGGTGCGCCTTATGGTTTGAAAATGGCCTGCGGTGAAAACCCAAAGCGGGTTTATGGTAAAAAAGGCGGGCCAAGTACGCGAATGGCCAATATGGCCGGATACCGGAAAGCCTGGATCAAAGCGCGGGATTATAAAAATAAATGGGATAGCTACGCCCGCGCTTATAACGCCGGTGAAGATGCCAAAGCGCCTACACAAGACCTTGAGCTGGATACTTTGCTGGGGGTTCTGGAGGGTGAAATTCTGATCCATAATCATTGTTACAGAGCCGATGAAATGGTCTCCATGATGAATATGGCCCATGAATTTAATTATAAAATATCCACATTTCATCATGCGGTGGAAAGCTACAAGATAGCGGATATTCTGGCCAAGGAAAATGTCTGTTCCGCCATGTGGTCTGACTGGTGGGGGTTTAAGCTGGAAGCCTTTGACGGGGTTGATGAGAATATCCCCATGGTCGCCCAAGCCGGGGCCTGTGCCATTGTTCATTCTGATGATCCCACAGGTATTCAGCGGTTAAATCAGGAAGCGGCCAAAGCATGGGCCGATGGCAAGAAGGTTGGTATTGATATTACCAAGGCTGAAGCCTTCACATGGTTGACACTTAATGCGGCCAAGGCGCTGGGAATTGATGATAAAACCGGTTCCCTCGAGGCGGGCAAGATGGCCGATGTGGTTGTCTGGTCCGGCGATCCCTTCAGTGTCTATACTCTGGCGGAGAAAGTCTTTATTGACGGCGCGTTACTGTATGACCGCAATGATCCTGATACCTATTGGCAGAGTGATTTTGAACTGGGACATAATTCAAAGGGAGCGCACCAATGAGAAATTCAATATTGAAAATAACCATTGCCGCCGCAGTTTCTTTGATGGGAAACATTGCTCTTGCTCAAACACTAGCCATTAAGGGCGGTACGGTTCATACCATTGGCAAGCAAGGTACGCTTAGCAATGCCACCATTTTGATTGAAGATGGAAAAATCAAGGCCGTGGGGCAGAATGTGATTATTCCTGCGGATGCGGAGATCATTGATGCTACGGGAAAGATTGTCGTACCCGGTTCCATGCATAGCGGCAGTCACCTTGGTCTATCAGAGATTTCCATGACCAAGGATTCTAACGAGCATGATGCCAAGA
>JAGLJX010000174.1 GCA_023142175.1 Emcibacter sp. | reverse complement strand
TATATAATAACCCGTTGTTCATCCTGTAATTCATTCATGGCACTCCCGACCTCAGACATTTTAAGTTTGTTCACTAGCTGATCTTCACCGTCTATCCAAGGCTCATTTTTATAATCCATGGGATCAACAGTATCACCGCGCACACGACGGGAGCGCCATTCATCTATCCAAAGGTTCTTACACATTCTAAACATCCATTTATCAAGGTCTGTACCTTGTTCGAACTGATGGTAACGTGACAATGCTTTTTCAATTGTATTTTGCAACAGGTCGTCCGCATCTGTGGCTGATCCTGTGAGCGTAAAGCAATACCGCCTAAGTCTGGGCAGCAGGGCAACTATGTCATCTCGCCATTGTTCGGCTTCAGTACTCATTCAATATCCTTAACGGTTAGCGGTATGGATTTATTCCCAATTTTATTAAATAAATATAGAAAGCGTTTAAAACGCTCGTGTTTTTCTTAATCTGCCGTTCATGAATAGTCAGTATTATCTTATAAATATTAATTCTTTATTTTGGGGAATAAAAAACAGCACTCAGACGTTAATACCAATGAAGGCCCATAATCAAGACTTGAGATCGTAGAAAAAAATGAACAAACATGGAACTATATTTTCTGGCTGGCTGAAGAGGATTATTGTCTGCTGCTGTCTGTTTGCGCTTGTTGGTACGGTGAGGGTTGAGCCTGCTGTTGCCCAGACCGAAATGACAAGAATTGAAAGAATAGCTGAATATATGGCGGAACGTGCCGCTGAAAGGGCCATGAGACGCGCCATGAGACGTGCAGAAATCATAGCCGAAAGAAAAGCCGCCCATAAGGCTTTGAGACGCGCAGAAATCATCGCTGAAAAGAAAGCGGCCCATAAGGCCATGAAGCGTGCCGAGCAAATAAGTTTAAAAAAAGCAGAAGCCGTAACCCGTGAATTGAAAAAAACAGAACTAAGAGCCACTTACGAGCAGACATTAAAAGAAAGACCCGCCATAATCGCCGAAAGAAAAGCACGTTATCTGAGGCGAATTGCCCTAAACCGTATTCATGAAAATCAAGAGTTATATACGGATAGAGGGTATGACGCCATCGGTGATGAGTTGCTCATATTGGCAGAAAAAAAGGCCAATTTTACCCTTGAGAATAGGGGTTATCAAATCAAGGAACGCAAATATCTGAAAGGTCTTGATCTGGTTTTAATTCGAGTTGCGCCACCAAAAGGAAAAAAACTATCAGAATCGGCGTCTGAGGTTATTGAAATTATCGGCAGCGAAGATGTTAGCCTTAATCATCTTTTTATCCCTGAAGCCAGTAGTGTAGATACGGGGGATGCAGCCTATTCAATGACGGATATTTCAGAAAACCTGAATTTAAACAGCTCTCATACAGGGGAAATAACTTTGGGTTTGATTGATACTTTGGTGGATCGTACCCATTCGGCATTACAGAATGAGGTCATTCAGATCGAAGATTTTGTCCCCTATGATAATGACCGTCCAAAACGTCATGGAACCGCCGTGGCGTCCATTCTGGTGGGAAATGACCCTGATACATATAAAGGGGTAGTCCCCGGAGCCAGACTTTTTGCCGCGAGTGTGTTTTTTGAACAGGATAAAGGTAAGACCGCTGCCACCACTGAGAGCCTTATTTTAGCCCTTGATT
>JAGLJX010000173.1 GCA_023142175.1 Emcibacter sp. | reverse complement strand
TGAAAATGCTGACCATCTGGCCCGCTTATGCCGCCTTTCAGGAAAATGAACGCGGCACAATCGAAGTTGGCAAATACGCTGATTTTACCATCTTGTCCAAGGACATCATGGTCATCCCTGTAGACAAAATCATGTCCTCAAAAGTGGTGATGACTATAGTGGATGGAAACATAGTATATGAAAGCCATTAATTTAGGCTTTTTGACACGATCTCATAGGTATTTTCCGACAGATCAGGCAACTTTAAAATTCGTTCCAAACTTGCCTTCATAAGATTTTGGCGGGCCTCATCATAAAACTTCCAACGGGCCAGAGGCTGGACTAGCCGTGAGGCAATTTGTGGGTTGATGGGGTCAAGCTTTTCGATCATATCGACTAGAAATGCATAGCCCCGTCCGGATTTTTCATGAAAACAGGTCAGGTTCAGGCCACAGAACGGCCCAACCACGGACCGTACCCGGTTTGGCGTCGCCAGATCAAATTCTTCATGCTGGATAAGTTCCCGCACCCGTTCCTGTGTCTCTGGCCGGCTCACGGCGCTTTGCACAGCGAACCATTTATCCAGTACCAGATCATCATGTTGCCATTTATCATAAAATCTACTGATAGCCTCTTCCCATTCGCTAAATTTGCTATTGACCATGCAGGATAAGGCAGCGATTTCATCGGTCATATTATCCGCCGTGCGGAATTGTTCCCGGCAAAGGTCAAATGCCACACGGTCTTCCCGTTTCATAAGATAAGACAGGCTCAGGTTTTTCAAACGCCGATCCGCCGTAGCGTCCTGCGTGAAAGCGTAGGGGGCATTAGTTTTGCAGGCATGGTAGATTGCTGTAAACTGATCACAATGCGCGTCCGCCAATGTGCGGCTGACAAAATTCCGCGCCTGATGAATGGCATCCACATTCACGGGTGAACGATATTGACCCAGAATGGCTTCAGTCGGCAAACTCAGCATCTCTGCCTTGAATGAGCGGTCAAGGTCAGGGTCGACAAGTACCCTGCCGATGGCTGAGGAAAATTCTTTATCCAGTGATAATTCCCGACCCGCGACAATATCATCCACCAACGCCATAATGATGCTAACCGCGATAGTCTGCCCTGCTTCCCAGCGGTTAAAACTATCACTGTCATGGGCGAGCAGGAACAGGAGGTCTGCACGGCTCAAGTCACTTTTCACTTTCACAGGCGCAGAAAAACCCCTAAGGAATGAGGGCACGGCTTTATCTTTCACCCCGATAAAGGTGAAGCTCTGCTCTTTTTCTGTCAGGTCAAGCATTCGGGTGCCATTATTGTCTATAGGCGCATTTTCCCCGTCGAGCTGAAGTGGAATATCCGACCCATCAGGCCCAATAAGCCCGATAGCCATGGGAATATGCATGGGCTTTTTATTCGTTTGGCCTGCCGTATCGGGTATGGACTGCCTGAATGTCAATGTTAACGTCTGACCTTCCTTGTCATAGCTGTGCGATGCGGCAACTTCCGGTGTTCCGGCCTGAGAATACCATAGGCGGAAATGGCTGAGGTTTATGCCGGACGCATCTTCCATTGCAGCAACAAAATGATCACAGGTCACCGCCTGCCCGTCATGGCGTTTGAAATAAAGGTCCATGCCTTTGCGATAATTTTCTGCCCCCAACAGGGTATGGATCATGCGGATGACCTCGGCGCCTTTTTCATAAACCGTTACAGTATAGAAATTATTGATTTCCATATAGCTGTCCGGGCGTACGGAATGGGCCATAGGGCCGCTGTCCTCGGCGAACTGATGCTGGCGCAGGATACGCACGTCTTCAATACGTTTGACTGCCTTTGAACCCATATCGGCAGAAAATTCCTGATCCCGGAACACTGTGAGGCCTTCTTTGAGGGAAAGCTGAAACCAGTCCCGACAGGTTACACGGTTTCCGGTCCAGTTATGAAAATATTCATGGGCGACAACGGCTTCCACGGCGGCAAAATCACCGTCTGTTGCCGTTTCCGGCTTGGCCAATACACATTTTGTATTGAAAATATTGAGGCTTTTATTTTCCATAGCCCCCA
>JAGLJX010000172.1 GCA_023142175.1 Emcibacter sp. | reverse complement strand
ATCTGGCGCGATGGCGGCAGTTTCCTCGATCTTCTGCTTGCCGACGAAGAAGTGATGGCCGCCATTTCGGAAGCGGACCTGACAGCGATGTTCGATATCGGCTATCACACCAAACATGTGGACACGATCTTCAACCGCGTTTTCAAGGAATAGTTGTTGGTCGCAGGTAGCGAGCGTTCTATCGCATAGCGTTTTCTATGACAAAATATTTCCATTAGGGTGAAAATATAAAATTCACCCTTGGAGATAGCTATGAAAAATATTAAAAAACGCACCCTTGCCATTGCAACAATAGGCATGATGACAGCTGCCTGCACCTCAGCTTCAGCTGGAAATTATGCTGAAAACAATGCTGCGGAACCTGACCAAAAAGAAGAACAGCTAAACCACAAAGAAAAACACATAATCGTCATAAAGTCTCAAGAGATTGCAGAAGAGGCCATGGAAGCGGCTCAGGAAGCCATGGAAGAGGCCCGTGAAATCATCCTTGAAATCGAAATTGATGAAGATGCTATCAAGCATGATGTACAGAAAACAGTCCGCCTCGCCCTGATGGTAGCCGAAGAAGGCCTGAGGGAAATGGAAATTGAATTTAAAGACTTCGACAGCAAAGAATTCAAGCATGAAATGGAAGAAATGCAGCGTGGTATGGAAAAAGCTGTAAAAGACGCCCATATCACCAAAGAAGAAATGAACCGCATCATGGCTCAGGTCGAAAAGAGCCGTGAAGAAGCCCTGCAAAAAGTCCATAAAGCCCTGAAAGAAGTTCGCGAGTCCTTAAGAGAACTACGTGAAGAAAACAAACGCCGCAAGGAAGGCTAAGCAATCACCGTCCGCCATTCTCCCGCCTGAAATCGGTCCATTCGTTTTTTTGTTTATCAAGGCCACGGGCAAACAGATGACCGTGGTAGACGGCGGCGGCTATGGTCGAGGGCGTAAAACAATCTCCGATACGGGTTACGGATTTTATGCCGTTACGGTTGAACTCATTCTGCCGCGCCATGAGGCTCTCATATAATTCATCATTCGGATGTCGCGATGTTACCGGCACAAACCCTTGCCCCGCTATCGTTTCTTCCGTACCCGTATAGGTGCATTTCAGGGTGAATATTCCCTGATTTACGGCGGTGATATTGCGGTTACAGATTATCCGGATGTTGCGTTTGAGCAATCCTGCCTGAATTTTATGTTGTTCAAGGGTATTTTCCGTCCATGAGGCGACTTTGTCAGACGGGGTGACAAAAATCACTTCGACCCCCTTGTCATGGAGAAATTCCGCCAGCGCACTTGCCATGTAATAATGATCATCGTCAAAAATTACCACCGGCCCCTCTGGCACATCGCCATCCATAACCTGTTCGGGGCTGAAAAGCTCCACCCCTTTAATTTCTATGGGGGAATGGTTTTCCCGGCCCACACCATCGGTGCGCCATCGTGATCCGGTGGCAATCACCACATGGGGAAGGCCATATTCCAGTATATCATCAGCGCCTAGTTCACTATGCAGGTAAATATTTACATTGTTTTTCTGATTCAACATATAAGTACGGTGATCCGTGACCCTCCGCCATTCTGCCAGACCGGGCAATTTAGCCTCCCTATTCAGTCTGCCGCCGACCACAACGTCCTTTTCCGCCACCACTACCTCATAACCACGATTGGTTAAGGCATGGGCACATTCAAGCCCCGCCGGACCACTGCCCACGATCAGAACTTCGGATTGGCTTGTGGCAAGCTCTATGCGCTCTGGATGCCATCCCTTGCGCCATTCCTCACCCATTGTGGGGTTTTGAGTGCATCTTATGGGTACGCTCAGCATATCGCCGCTGGTACAGATATTACAGCCGATACATTCGCGGATTTCGTCCCCCCGGCCCTGTTCAATCTTATTTGGCAGAAACGGGTCTGCAATCGATGGACGTGCCGCCCCGATCAGATCCAGAACCCCGCGCTTGATTTGTGATACCATGGTATCTGGGCTTGTGAAACGACCTACGCCAACAACAGGTTTTTTAGTAATTTTTTTAACAAAATCAATATAAGGCTCCTGATGCCCCTCTGCTCCGAAACGGGATGTCAGGCTGTCATTGCTCCAGTCCGAAATATTCACATCCCACAGGTCGGGAATATCGGCGAGCATTTCAACCACTTCGCGGCCTTCTTCAGCGCAGCGCAGCCCCTGCTCTCCGATCAGTTCATCAACTGCAAAACGAAAAGCCACCGCGGCTTTATCGCCAGCGATCTCCTTGGTGTCTTCCAGAATTTCCCGGATCAGCCGCACCCGATTTGTCAGCGAGCCACCATATTCATCGGTGCGTTGATTATAACGACTGGACAGAAAATGCATCAACAGTGTCAGATTATGCCCCGCATAGACATAAATGATGTCATATCCGGCAATAACGGCGCGTTTGGTCGCTTGCCTGTGCCACTGGCGCAGGTCCCTGATATCCTGCCTGTCCATACCCCTTGCCTGCATCGGGTCATTATAGCGGGCGGCGCGGGCCGAGGGTGCCATGGGGGGAATACGGGAAAAGCGGTTGCTGGTGGCGAAACCATTATGGACAAGCTGTATACCGGCAAGCGCATCATACATCTGCACTTTTTCCACCATCCGGGCATGAACCGGAATGTCGCTATGGTCCCATAGCCGCATGAGTGCGCCACTGGATAAATCGCTTGAGGGATGAATTTCACATTCTTCGGTGCAGACCACACCCCAGCCACCCTCGGCCTTAATAGCGCGCATTTCTGCCATAGCCCTAGGCCAGCGATGGCCCATTCCGTTGCAATGAGGTACTTGGTAAAATCTGTTCTTGGCTATTTTCGGGCCAATTTTTACCGGTTCGAATAATATTTTATAGGGCGATTTATCCACCGCTCCCTCCCGCTATCCCTTATTAACATCCCCTTATAGCAGAAGAAAATAAGGCAGTTTTAAACTATTGTCACTTTTTTTAATTTTTCTATTGGCAGGATAAAAAACTGATTGTATAAGGTGCGCGTTGGGTAGCATTGCTGACCCAGTATAAGGTGACTGATCCCTGATAGCTCAGTTGGTAGAGCAGTAGACTGTTAATCTATTTGTCGCAGGTTCGAGTCCTGCTCGGGGAGCCACCTTTCACCTAGCTAAAAATTGCAATTTAGCCTTTCCATTATATTCTCATAACCACTTATGATGCCTATTAATGGTAGTTACATTAATAGCTTTGGAAATTTATAAAAAGCACTGTTAGCCGTAATATGGTTCAATGCACGATTTGAGAGACAACCAAAGCAAGAATATCCATAAAGCGATAACGGCACCCTTATCAACTATCAGACCGCTGAATAGTTATTTCGATTAATGTCCGACTTAATAGCAGATAAAAATCCCAAGCTTATTTCTTTGATTTTAGATGAAAAATAATATAAGTTGTAAAGTACGATGTATTTTACAATTTAATTCATCCTATAATAATTATTTAAGCGACATATTTTTTTATACAATTTGCAATTAACTATTGAATTTCATCTTGGGCCTATTAACCTGTTTCCTGAAAGTTAATTACAGCGAGACATAAGATGTCAGATGATTCAAGAAAAGATAAGAAAATCAACGCAAAAGAAGGAGTCCTGGAGTTGGACCGCCACTGGCACCTTGCCACCAATGACCATGAAATAGCGCTGACCGAACTGGAATATTCTCTTTTTCGCTCCTATGAGAGTTTCTCCAGATGGATGAAGGAATGTGTTGTCGCCGCTTCTGGTTTTAATATGAGCGCAAATGACTGTGCTATTCTCAATCTTATTGCCATGCGTGACCGTCCAAAGGGCATTACGGAGATTGCCCGTTTACTAAACCGTGATGACAACACCAATATCCAATATACTATTCGCAAGCTTACAAGCGATAAACTGGTTGAAAAAACATCCACAGACAACCGGCGCAAAGGTGTTCGCTACAGGGCTACCCCCGCTGGAAATGAGGTTGTGCAACGGTTTGTTGCCCTTCGTAAAGGCTTATTAATTGAAATGACTGAGGCTATCCGGGCTATGGATGATCAATTGGCAGGTGGAAGTAAAATTCTTGACCTTATGACGGGTATGTACGAACAGGCCGCCAGAGTTGCCGCTACCCACAGGCCCACTTTCAAAGAAGAAGAATAATCAGAAGAACCGCCTGAGTTTTTAAGGGAGCCGTTACGGCTCCCTTAACATCATCAATTAAAGTTATATTTTACATTAAAACCGAACCAGCGTGGCGCCCGAAACGCGATTTCGTTACAACCACATAATGTAGCAAGGTCAAACCCCTGCGTTCCAGCCCGCGCATCTGTAAAGTTGCGGGCCTGTAATGCCACCTCTAACGTGTCATCCGCATTACTCCATGCCAGACGTGCATTGGCCAGGAAGTAACTGTCAAACTGGTCTGCATCGAAATTCCTGAGATTGTAGAAGAATGAATCAGACCATGAGGCGTCCGCCAATATGGACATCATCCCGCCAAAAGCTTCCCACTCATACCGAATTAAGCCGGAAAACTGGAATTGCGGAGTATAGGTCGGCGCGACGTCCCGCACAATCGGGCCGCCAATACGTAAAGGCACATCTTTAACCACCGCATCAATCCATGAGGCAGAAACCTGTGTTAACAGTCCCGGCATAGGTGTCGCCTGTAATTCAAAATCCGCGCCATAATATCTGGCATCAGCATTGACAACAATTCCAGAAACCCCTGTAAACAGAAATGCCTGATAATCATTATAATCATAATAGAAGAAATTACCGTTAAATCGCGCCCGTCCTTCTGCAAAAGTCTTTTTAAATCCAACTTCATAGCTATAGAGAATCTCTTCTTTATAAGGTATGGCATTGGCCAGATCAGGAACTGGAAGCCCCCCGGCCAGATGAGCATTGAAACTTCCGGCTTTTACGCCGCGTTTTATGGCTGCAAAAACGAGCAAATCATCATCAGGGCGATAATCCAGTTGCAAATTTCCGGCCCAGAGTGTGTCGCCTGAAGCTGCTACAAAAGACGATGGTGAGCCTCCTGGTCCGTCAAAAAGAGGGCCGATTTGAAAAGGGTCTCCCTGATGAATTTCAAAAGAGTTTTGGGTGAAATAAAGGCTTTGAGAGAATTCGTAATCTTTATCTTCTCTGATAACGCGCAATCCGGCAATGAGAGTTACTTCATCGCTAACATCATATTCTATCTGACCGAAAGCAGAATATGAATTAGTCTTGAGACTTGCGTCAGAGGCAAGATCAAATGGCGCACCCGGAACAACACTTCCCACGGGAAATTTCAAACCATTGTCTGATTCATTATCAATATTCAGGTAAAATAGCCCCATGACCCAACGGGTTTTATCACCCTCGCCGTTAACCCTTATTTCCTGCGTAAAACTTGTTGCATCGACACCCGCATAGTTAGCTGCCTGATTAACCGGAGCAGCATCCACATCAATGAAAAGCAGTTTTTCATAATCTTTAAAATCAGTGATCGCCGTTAGAGTCATATTGTCGCCGATATCCCAGTCAATATTCAAATTAACGCCATAAGTATCGACACGTCCCTGATCTTTAAATGCAAAGTCACTTGATGTGGTAAAGTCTTCACCATCGGCATCAACATAACCAAAGAAATCTGTTCCTACACCAAAGCGCGATGTCAAAAAGGCATCATCCGGATCATTTAATCCAAAGATACCATCATTATCCAAATCAGAACCGAAATCAGACCCATCGGGACCAATAGTAGCCCGCGTTTCATTGGAAGTAACATTAATAACATTCACAAGTTCTACCGAACCGTTTACGTCTTCAAAAACACCTATGGTTGGTTTGGACTGATAAGGGCCGGTTGCCAGATTGCTTTTTGAAATATTGCCTGAAAGCCGAACAGTAAGATCCTCATTAGGCTGAAACAGGAAAGTGCTTCTGGCAGAAAAGGTGTCGTCATCCCCTAAATCTGCCCCTGAACCATCACCGGGAGAACCGCCGAATTGACCTAACGGAAAATTATTTTTCAGAAACCCATCATGCTGACGGTATTTAAGGGCAAATCTTGCTGCGCCCTTTTCCGAAAAGGGAAGATTTAAAGCTCCGGCAACCTCAATGCTTTCGGCATTGGCCGGGGTATCAAAAATGCCTACTGTTGCGCTAACATAACCCTCAACCCTGTCAAAAGTCGGCTGGCGGCTGATGTAATGCACCAATCCGCCGGTCGCATTACGACCAAAGAGCGTGCCCTGCGGGCCTTTAAGAATTTCAACGCGGTCAATGTCAAATGTGGCAAAGGACTGCGCCTGCGCGATAGCTATATATCCCTCGTCCAGATAAACCGCATTAGGGGATTCTACGATATCATTGAAATCATTTTGAGTTACACCGCGAATTGTGAACTGGGTATTTTGCCCTGCCAGATTACCACTGATATGCACACCGGGAACAAGATCAGCGACTTCTGCGCTTTGCGTGACCCCCATCCTATCCAGCATATTACCTGAAAAAGCAGCAAGAGCAATACCAACATCCTGTAAACTCTGCTGGCGTTTTTGGGCGGTTACAATAATTTCTTCCAGAGCTAATTTATCAGATTTTGCGTCTTCTTCTGCCAAAGCATATGGCGATGTCCCAAGCATAACACTCGCAAGAGCGCTATATCCAAGTAGCCGGTTTAGTAATTTATTGATTTTACCAGAGGTGTTCCGTGTCACAGTATTTCTCCCTATTCTATCAAATATATTTTATTCAGTGAATATCTGCTTTAGCAGTACTGGAACTCTTACTTTAAACTCTACTCATTTTTTTATTAGTATTTTTATCATTAATTTAAACTTAAAATAGCTTTATACAGCTTGTCAACTATAAATTCTCTTATAAGCCAGTCAAAAAAATACCCGACAGATGCTAAACACCTGTCGGGTACCGAAGATTCTTATATATCTATTTATTAAATTAGACCACGGCAGTCGCTTCGATCTCTACTTTCGCGCCTTCTTCAATAAGCCCAGCTATTTGAATTAACGACATCACTGGATATGTGTGGCCCATAACCTCCCGATAAGCTGCACCTACTTCTTTTTGCTTATCGAGATATTCCTGCTTATGGGTCACAAACCAGGTCATCCGAACAATATGCTCTGGTCCCGCATCACATTCTTTCAACACGGCGAGGATATTCTTCAATGCCTGTTTGATCTGATCCTCTATTGCATCGGATTCAAACTCTTCCTTTTCATTCCAGCCCACTTGACCTGCAACAAAAACAAGATCACCCTTAGTCTTGATACCATTTGAATAGCCCTTTGGACGGGGCCAGTTTGGTGGTTGTAATATTTCCATTTTTCCTAGACCTCAAATTGTTTCTGAATTTCTTCGATATCACCTTTTTCTTCGCCGCATGAAAAGCGGTAAGGCTCGCGAATACCCCGATAGAGAACACCGGTATTAAAGCCATCATCAGACATCAAACGCCGCGCGGCTCTGGCGGGATCACTGGTTTCCTCAACCATAGCCTTATGCACCTGTTGTTTCCAGGCTTTCTGATCCGGCCTGAATGTCACGCAAGGGCTTAATATCTGTACAAAGGAGAAACCGGGATGCTCAATGGCATCAGCAATGACGCTGGCCGTTCCTTTAATATCGCCGGAAAACGTCCGGGCAATGAAGTTAGCGCCGGATGCCAAGGCAATCACAAGCGGATGAAACGGTGATAATCCCGTACCACCCGGTGACAACGCACTGTCCCAACTGGGATCTGTGGTTGGTGAAGGCTGGCCTTTGGTCATGCCATAAACTTCGTTATCCATGACAATATAGGTCATATCCGCATTACGCCGACAGGCATGAAGGAAATGGTTGCCGCCAATGGAAAAACCGTCCCCGTCACCGCCAGCGGCAACGACCGTAAGCTCTGGACGGGCAACCTTAACGCCGGTTGCCACAGCAAGCCCCCGACCATGAATGGTGTGAAAACCGTAAGTATTGGTATAGGCCGGAATCCGTGATGAACAGCCAATCCCCGAAATGACCGCGATATTTTCAGGATCAAGTCCGAGCTTGGCAAAGGCCTGAGTAACAGACATCAGGACATGATAATCACCGCAACCCGAACACCATACTGGCTTCAGGTTGGTTTTATAATCACTGGCTTTGAATTTTTTTTGTGTTATCTCGTTCATTGGTCGCTCCATGCTTTAATGGTGTCAACAATTTCGCCCGGCCTGATGATCAATGGCCCGGGTCGCCGGAATGACTTAACTTCGCCCGGCATATCATAATTCGCCCGTAGAAGTTTAAGGAACTGACCAGAATGGCTCTGTTCCACCACAAGAATTCGTTTTGCACCCTTAAGCGCATGATTAAATTGTACGGGTACCGCCGGTAATAACAGCCGCATCGCCACAAGTTTGCAGGCAATACCTTCTGCATTCAGGCGTTCGATACCTTCCCGAACCGCGTTTGTTGTTGAACCCCATGTGAGCACAACAAGTTCGCAATTGTCTTCGCCTTCCACATCGGCCCAATGGTTTCCATAATCAAATTCGGCCACTTTCCGGTCCCGCTTGTCCATCTGGTCCCGGTGATCTTCCATCAGGGTGGAGGGCAGACCTTTTGGGTTATGCTCAAGCCCGTCAGCGGTATATTGCCCGCCCGGCGTTCCCGGCAGGGTCATGGGCGATACGCCCGTTGTTGTCACCGCATAACGCAGATATTCTGCTGTGGGTTCTTTTTCCACCAGACGCTGAGCCATAAAGCTGATATTTGCCGGAGGATCAATGATCGTACTGGCCTGACCCATAAATTGATCAGACAGGACAATAGCCGCCGTCTGCATGGCTTCTGCCAGATGAACGCTCCATTGAGTGGTGAAAATACAATCCTCAACCGAGGTTGCCGCCGTCACAATATGGGGCGCATCACCATGCAGGCCATAAACCGCAATATTCAGATCAGTCTGTTCAGACTTGGTGGGAACCCCCGTAGACGGGCCACCGCGCATTACATTGACAATAACCACCGGCGTTTCCGATGAAACAGCAAGACCAATACCCTCCATCATCAGGGACAGCCCCGGACCGGAAGTGGCGGTCAGCGACGGCTTGCCGCCGAAAGAAGCCCCGATGGCCATATTAATGGAAGCAAGTTCGTCTTCTGCCTGTACCAATGTGCCACCGACTTTTGGCAGGTTAGGCGACATCCATTCTAATACTTCGGTCGCAGGGGTTATGGGGTAAGCCGCCACAAACCTGATCCCACCACGCAATGCACCAAAGCCAGCGGCCTGATTACCGCTTATCAACCAACGGTCTTTTATATCACTTGTTGATGAAGAAACCTTAACCGGAGACTTTATGCCAGCCGCCGCTTCATATCCGGCACTAACCGCTTCACGGCTTGCCTTCACAGCGGTATCACCCTTTTTGCTGAGCTTCTTAGCTATGATTTTATTGA
>JAGLJX010000171.1 GCA_023142175.1 Emcibacter sp. | reverse complement strand
TCTGGGCGGATATGGTTTTGATATTCCCATATCCACTTCTGCTATACCGGGTCGCTATACCGTCATCTCCACCCTGATCAAATCTTCCCAACTTGGGCGGGTTTCTTTTCAGGTGGAGGACTTTGTACCGCAACGTATTCGCGCCCGCCTGAAGACGGATGAAAAGTGGCTTGAGGCCAATAAGAAGGCCGAATTTACCCTGAAGGCCACCTTCCTTTACGGCCCGCCCGCAACCGATCTACTTAGCGAAACCCATATCTCCTTACGGAATAATTCAAGGTTATATGCGGACTATTCAGATTTTCATTTTGGCTTGATCGAAGATGATTTCTATCAAAAATCCCTCTCTCCCATCGAGATTAAAACCGATGCGGCGGGACAGGCGATAATTTCTGTGGAATTAACCGATATTCCCGATACCAGCCAGCCCATGCTGGCCTATCTGCAAACCAGTGTTTTTGATGTGAGCGGGCGGCCTGTCAATGCCAGAATTGCCCTGCCTATACGCCTGCGCGATGTGGAAGTTGGTTTGAAAAAATCCTTCCAGAGCAGCTTAAGCGAAGGTGACGATGCCGCCTTTGAGGTCATTGCTCTCAACAAACAAGGCGAGCCTGTCACAGGCCGTGTTATTGCGTATGAATTGGTCAAGGAAGATTATTATTACAGCTGGTACCGGTCGGGAAGCCTGTGGAACAATCGCCGCAACCTAACCGATACAATGGTCGAAACCGGTGAAGTGACCACGGACAAAAATGGCCGCGCCAAAATCGAACATTTCACCAAAGATGGCCGCTATCGGTTAAATATTCTGGATAAGAATGGCACGTCCGCCGCAAGCCTGCGCTATTATGTGGGCTGGTGGTCAGCCGGATCGCTGCCTAATGTTCCCGATGAACTGGAACTGTCCCTGAAAGACACCTCCACCAATGATGGCGAGACAATGACCGCCTTTGTCAAAGCCCCTTTCGCCGGCAAGGCAATCATCATGGTAATGAATGACCAATTGCGCCTGACCCGTAATATTTCCCTGCCTAAGCAAGGCCGCGAGATCAGCATAAAGGTGGATAAGGACTGGGGGCCGGGTGCCTATCTGATGGTTACCGCCTTCAGACCCGAAGCCGCCAAACCGTCAAAGCTGCCCGTTCGTGCCATGAATCTTCAATGGTTCAGCATTGATAAGGACCAACGCAGCACCAAGGTAAGCATCGAGACACCGGATACGGTAATCCCGCGCCAGACAATAACCCTGCCCGTGACTTTGACTGGTGGCAATATTGAGGGCAAGAAAATGCGCCTCACCATCGCCGCCGTTGATGAAGGCATATTGGGTCTGACCAATTTTAACAGCCCCAATCCGCTCTATCATTTCCTGTCCAAACGGCGGCTCGGCATGACGCTTGCCGATCTATATGGTCGCCTGATCAAGCCCGTGGACGGCCTACGTGGGAAATTGCGTACCGGTGGTGATGCCTTTAGTCCCATGATGAAGGCAGAAGGTGCCTTGGCAAAAGAAAAAATATCCGATGAGAATGCCACCGGCGTTCAGACCAAGACGGTCAAGACCGTGGCCCTCTATGAACGGGATATTCAATTTGATGAGAACGGCAAGGGCGTGATCAGTCTAGACCTGCCCGATTTTAATGGCCGTCTGCGCCTGATGGTCGTGGCTTACGGCGAAGATGTGGTCGGACAGGGCAGCAGTGAACTTATCGTTCGTGACCCTGTGGTCGCTGATCTGCTGTTGCCGCGCTTCCTGTCACCGGGGGATGTGGCGGAAACCACCCTCAGCATCCATAACCTAAGCGGCAAAGACCGTAGCTTCACCGTCACGCTGTCTGAAGAAGCGGGTCTGGAACTTAGCGATGATAAAAGCCTGACCGTGACCCTCGAAGATGGCAAGCGGTTTGAGAAGGCCATCACATTAAAGGCGAGCGAGATTGGCGACAGCAAAGTCGCGCTTCTGGTGACAAGTGACGGGCTTGCAGATATAAAACGCCATTGGGATATTGCCATCCGTCCCGCGCAGGCCTATGTCTCCAAACGGCAGGTCTCTTTCCTCGCCACTGGCGATCATGAGGTTATCTCGGTTGAAGATATCAACGGCTTTCTGCCCAGTACTGTTTCGGTCAGCATGACCCTGACCGACAAGCCGGATTTTAATGTGCCGGATCTGTTGGATAGTCTGTATCTATATCCCTATGCCTGTGGCGAACAGACCACATCCCGCGCACTGCCCCTGCTCTATTACGGTGATGTGGCCAACACTTGGAACAAGGATTACGATCCGCTGAAGATGCGTCGTATCATTGACAAGGCCATATTGCATCTGCTGGATTTACAGAAATATGACGGCTCATTTGCCCTCTGGCGATCCACGGGCGACACCCATCCTTGGCTCACCGCCTATGTTTTTGAATTTCTCAGTCGGGCGAAAGAGCAAAATTTTGACGTCCCCGCCGCCGCATATGATCATGCGCGTAGTTGGTTAAAGGAATTTATCAATGATAACCGCGGCACAACGAGCCCTCATGTCACGGCCTATGCCTATTATGTTCTGGCCCGTGTTGGTGATATCACACCAAGCATAGTGCGTTACTTTGCTGACACTGAAGGTCGCCTTATCAAGACCCGTATCGGGCTTGGGCATTTGGCAGCTGCTCTGAATCTGATCGGGGAAAAGGCTTTATCGGACGAGTATTTCGAAAAAGCCATAAAGAAAACCCGCCCAACGGGTAAAAACTGGCATGAGTTCAGAGATTTTGGCTCTGATCTGCGCGATGGGGCGGCCTTGGCGGCATTGATCGCCGAAGCCTCAGCCGGAGATGTTCGTCAGCTCCGTGTTGCAGAATCTCTGGACCGGGAATTTGACAGCCGGAAATATTTCAGCACTCAGGAACAGGCGTGGCTGTTGCTCGCGACCCATAGTATGAGTAAGGGAAATAGTGACGGATTTCAGGTGGCCCTAAATCAAAAAGATCTGCCCTCATCCAAAGAGGCTTTGCGTTACAGACTGAAGCCACAGGATGTCATGACGGGTTTTGATATTGAGAATATTGGCAGGCCGCCTATCCGGGCTATACAATCCATTCGGGCCGTACCCTCAGCCCCCCAGAGTCCGGCATCCAATGGGTTTCAGATCACCCGCAAAATTCTCAGCCTTACGGGACAACCTGTCGATCTGAAGGCCATCAAACAGAATGATATGATGGTGGTGGTGATACAGGGCTGGTCGAAGAATAAAATTGACCATGAAGCCTTGATTGTCGATCTTCTGCCCGCTGGGTTTGAGATCGAGAATTCAGCTATCGGCGGTTATAACTCGCAGGATGAGATGAACTTCCTGCCGCCAAAATCATATTTTCTTTATGAAGCAGCGCGGGATGATCGTTATGTGGCGGCTATGGATCTTGGCTCCTATAACCGGAAATTCACCACATCCTATATTGTGCGCGCTGTGACCCCCGGCACTTATGTGCTTCCCGCAGTCTTTGTAGAGGATATGTATAAACCGCAATATCATGCTCGCGGGGCCGTCAGTTCTGTGACCATTACAAAATGACGGTCATGGGCAAAAAATTCACCAAAATAACATTAGGGCTACTCTGCCCTATTGTCCTGTTTGTGGTGTTGAACTTTGCCTTTCCTCTTAATCTTGACCGTTACCACACATTATCCACCGAAATACTGGATGATCAGGATCAGCCTTTGCGTATTTACCTGTCCAATGATGGTTATCTGCGGCTTCCCGTAAAGCCTGATGCTGTGGACCCCAATTATATCAAGATGCTGATTGCCTATGAGGACAAACGCTTTTATCAGCATTATGGCGTAGACCCCTTAGCGCTACTCAGGGCGGGGGGACAGGCCATATCATCAGGACGGATCGTGTCGGGTGCTTCCACCCTGACTATGCAGGTGGCGAAGCTGCTGGAGCCCCGGCCCCGTACCTTCACCTCTAAGATGATTGAGATATTCCGGGCGATACAGTTGGAAAGCAAATTTACCAAGGATGAAATCCTGTCCATGTATCTGACCATCGCCCCCTTTGGCGGCAACCGTGAGGGGATCAGGGCCGCAAGCCTAACCTATTTCAACCGCAGCCCGCGCCAGATGACCGCCGGAGAGGCCGCTCTTTTTGTCGCCCTGCCCCAGTCACCCAGCCTGAACCGGCCCGACCGACATCCGATACGGGCCAAGCAGGCTAGAGATAAAATATTAAAGCGCATCAGGCAAAGCGGCGCTTTTGCTCCCGATGTTATTGACATGGCCCTGAAGGAAGTGGTCAGCGCCAAAACAAATCCCCTGCCCATGCTGGCCCCGCTGCTATCGGACAGGCTGAAATTCCAGAAAGGGAAAGAGCAAAGCCATAAAACATGGATCAATGCCGACCTGCAACGCTGGACTGAAAGCAATATTCGGGCCTATGCAAAGACATTGCCGGTGGGGACTTCCGCCGCCATCCTGATCGTAGAAAACAAAAGCCGCCATACGTTAAGCTATGTGGGCAGTGCTCAATATAATGATGAACAGAGTCACGGTTTTGTGGATATGGTTCGGGCCATACGTTCCCCCGGCTCGACCCTGAAACCGATGATTTACGGCATGGCACTGGAACGTGGGATGGCCCATCCCGAAAGCCGGATTAATGACGTGCCTACCGCCTTTGGCTCCTACGCACCTAAGAATTTCAGGGATGAGCATTATGGCGATATTTCCCTGAAAACCGCCCTGAGAAAATCGCTGAATGTTCCGGCGGTGATCGCTCTGGAACGGGTCGGGCCAACGATTTTTGTGGAAAAGATGCGCCGCCACGGATTTGAGATGATCCTGCCGGGCAGAAGTACCAAACCCGGTCTTGCCGTGGCGCTCGGCGGGGTTGGCACAAGGCTGGAGAGCCTGGTCAGAACCTATGCCGCCATGGCCAGTGATGGTCGCATAACTGAACTCGAACATATCAGAAAATATCCGATTACGCGGGAGGCAAGTCAGGCGTTTCTAGGTAAAAAAAGCCTGTGGTATCTGGCAGATATATTGCGCGGGGTACAGGCCCCGGCGGGATTGCTCAACGAAAGTTTTAAGCCCAAACGGCGCGATATTTCCTATAAAACCGGAACCTCTTATGGCTTTCGTGATGCCTGGGCCATAGGCTACAACCGCGACTATACGGTCGGCATATGGATTGGCAGGCCGGATGGTGCACCGAACCCCGGGCTGTTTGGCGCCAGCACGGCGGCCCCATTTCTATTCAGAATTTTTGACCGCCTGCCCGAGGCTCCAGCGGCACATCTGAAAAAGCCTGAGCATATTCTCATCGCTCATCACGGCGACCTGCCCCCTGCCCTGAAAAGGCTAGACCGTACGCATAGCAGAACAAAATGGGTGCATAATACGCCACCGCCGCAGATCACCCACCCCCTGCCCGGCTCACTGGTAATACTGCCTGAAGGCAATAAAAGTCTGATTCTGGAAGCTGAGGGTGGCAAGCGGCCCTTCACATGGGTCGTCAATGGTTATCCGATGAAATCAAACCGCTGGGCAAGGCATATCCAATGGCGGCCTGATGGGCCGGGCTTTAATGAAATTACCCTGATTGATGCCTTGGGCAGGCGGGTAATATCCGACATAATCATACAATAGCCTTCAGCTTCTAATTGACCTAGATCATATCCTTAGGGCATACAATTTCATATAGTTCTATATAATAAATGGCTTAGGGGAATGGTGCGTGCATAAGGATATTACGAAACAATTCTCAGATATTGCCGTTGATAAAATCACCTATTTCCGGCAAAATCCTCTGGGATTTTTTATCTCCACCATGATGGCCGGAGCCTATGTTGGCATCGGCCTTATCCTCATTATGACCCTTGGTAATGAAGCAGAAGCCACATCACAAAAATTGATCATGGGTTGCTTTTTCGGCATCACCCTGACATTAATCGTTTTTGC
>JAGLJX010000170.1 GCA_023142175.1 Emcibacter sp. | reverse complement strand
GGCAATCTGTTTGGCGCCATGATGTTGTCGATCCTGTTTGTCATGGGCGGCGGCGGCGGTTGGCTTGATGACCCTTCAAGTCTGGTTCATGCCACGGCCAGTGCCAAAATGAACAGCAGTATCATTGAGCTTGTATCCCGGGCGATTATCTGCAACTGGCTCATATGTCTGGCGATCTGGATGTGCGCCAAGACCAAGAGCGATACCGCAAAATGCATTCTTATTTTCTGGTGCCTGTTTGCCTTTGTCGCCGCTGGTTTTGAGCATGGCATCGCCAATATGACCGTTTTCACCATATCCATATTAGGCAATCACCCGGATAGTGTGACTTTAATGGGAGGCATGTATAATCTGGCTTGGGTTTCCGTAGGCAACATCATTGGGGGGGCCGGATTTATCGGTGTTGCCTACTTCCTAACTTCTAATCCACTCCTGAACAAAAAGAATGTCAAGCAGGACAACCTGTAGTTAATTTATTATCAATCCTATATCATAATATATATGTTACTACCCTGTAAGATATGTAAAAAGCGGGTGTGGTTCAATGGTAGAACGAGAGCTTCCCAAGCTTTAGACGAGGGTTCGATTCCCTTCACCCGCTCCAGTTATCCTTCTTTTATCAGATGTACATCCTGTTGTGGGTAAGGGAAGCTGATACCCTTTTCATCAAACTTATGCTTGATATTCTTGGTCAATGCGGCTTTCAGCGGCCAGTAATTACCACTTTCTGTCCAGACCCGAACCACTATATTGACCGAACTATCCGCCAGTTCGCTGACAAATATAGCGACTGCGGGTGATCTCATTGCCCGCTCATCTGCCGCGACCACATTGCCTATTTCCGTGATGGCATCATCAATATTATCGTCATAGCCAATGCCGATCACCATATCGACCCGGCGGGTATCATGGGCCGAGAAATTTTGAATGGATGCCCCCCATATCTGGCTGTTGGGAACGATGATCTGAATATTATCCCCCGTGGCAAGCTCGGTGACAAGCAGACCAAGGTTTTTCACCGTGCCACCATGTCCGGCCGCATTGATAAAGTCGCCAATTTTAAAGGGACGGAAAATCAACAGCATAACTCCCGCCGCCACATTGCTGAGCGTACCCTGTAAAGCCAGACCAATAGCCAGAGAGGCAGCACCAAGGATGGCAATCAGGCTTGCGGTCTGAACCCCGAATTTTCCAAGGACGGCGATGATGGTGAAAATCAAGATCACATAGCGCACCGCACTGGATAGAAATGAAGTCAGTGTGTCGTCAATTTTTTCGCTTTTGTTGAGTATCTTGGTGATAAAACGTTTTGACCATCCGGCGATCATCCAACCTACTATCAAGATAAGCAAGGCCCCCAGGATATTAAGCCCGTAGGTGATGGCAAAATTAATGGCTAAATCTGTATATTCCTGCGCTGTTTCTTCCATAGCAAACCCCTTTAAAAAAAAATGTAGTTCAACGAGTTTACTATATGCTGAGACTGTAGGGCTGTCTATTACAACATTACGGCGGCCCCCTAAGTTGGGGATGCCGCCGCTTTTAATAAATATATAACTGCTGTTTTAGATTTATTTTCTATGTTCTTCAGGCAGGAAAAACATATAATCCTGATCTTCTGCCGCATTATGACAATCAGCACAGAAATTTACATTCTGCGAGCCTTTGCCACCTGATGTACCAACAACCATTCCATTTGGCATGATTAACGAATAAGCCCAGTCACCATTTTCTTTATTAAAACCAACGGCCATTTTCTCCATGAGAAACAGCGGGCCTGCATCCACTTTACCTGAAGAGTTCACTAGAAAACTGTCTTTGGCGAGGATAGTACCCTCAGTCATTGTTCCGGCCTCTTCATATTTCCCGTAACTATCCCTGTTGGAATAATTATTCACTTCACGGGTACCATGTGTATCTGAAACATATGGCGTTTTATTAAAACGTGACCATTTAGTATATTCTTTAGCCGCTGAAATGCCTGATTTTGCATACCCAGCTAAGAGTGATGGTGAAAGTTTCTTATAAATTTTTTCAGCATCGTCACCACTAATATCGGCGGCCTCTGCGGGGCTACAGGGATTACCGCAAGGGTTTCCACATGGGTTTGCACCGCATGGGTTCATAGCGCATGGATTTGCGCCACATGGATTTGTACCGCAAGGATTATGTTTGGCGCAGGGGTTAGCCATGCCGCAAGGGTTGGCTTTAGCGCAGGGGTTCATTACCTCACCATATTCAGCGAAGCTTGTGGTCGCGGACATCGCCATTGACACCGTAAAAAGCAGAGCTACCACTGCCTGTATTATATTTTTACTCATTTTAGTCATTTTAGTCATTAGGTTTTACCTTCTCATATATGCCCACAAATGGCTATTATCTATCTTTTTTCTTAAATAAATTTTAGCTGTACCTGAATAAAATACAAACACTTCTTATTCACATCTGTGTGACCAAGATGTTACCTCAAGATTCTATTATGCCTTGGGTCAAAAAAATCAGGGAAAATGTTTAAATACTCTGGCTAATCCAGCCGCCGCCCAGAACCCGGTCTGCGAGATAGAATACCGCCGCCTGTCCCGGTGAAATTCCCATTTCTGGTAAATCCAGTTTGATGCGCGCCATGTTCGGCTCTGTCATGGGATACAGCGTTGCCGCCACAGGTGGGCGTGTGGAACGCACCTTAACCTGTATCTCAAGCCCGTCTTCGGGAATGTCTTGTCCCCCCAGCCAGTTGACCTCTTTAATGATAAGCTTTGAAACCTCAAGAGCCTCTTTCGGGCCAACGATAACCTGTTTCAAATCCGGCAGAAGTTTTATCACATAGAGTGGATCACGACCACCAATGCCAAGCCCTTTTCGCTGTCCAATAGTATAATGGATAATACCTTTATGACGGCCCAAAACTTCACCGTCCATATGAACAATGTCACCCGGCTCAGAAGCACCGGGCCGCAGACGCTCTATAACACTGGCATAATTACCATTTGGCACAAAGCAGATATCCTGACTATCGGGCTTGTCAGCGACCAGTAAACCGTATTTTTCCGCCAAAACCCGCACATCATCCTTTTCTATACCGCCTAGAGGAAAGCGCAGGTAATCAAGCTGTTCCTGCGTTGTGGCAAACAGGAAATAGCTCTGGTCACGGTTATCATCTACCGCCCGATACATTTGCGTATGTTCGCCCGATATTTTTTGCTGTACATAATGACCCGTGGCCATAACATCAGCATTCAGATCACGGGCAGTTTCCAGCAAATCCTTGAATTTAACTTCCTGATTACAGCGCACGCAGGGAATGGGAGTTTCGCCACGGATATAACTGTCGGCGAATTCTTCCATGACGGAATCCTGAAACCGGGTTTCATAATCCAGAACATAATGGGGAATACCGATAGCCTCTGACACGCGCCGGGCATCATGGATATCCTGCCCCGCACAACAGGCGCCTTTTTTTTGAACCGCAATGCCATGATCATAAAGCTGGAGCGTGATGCCCACCACGTCATAGCCCTCATCCTTCAACATTGCCGCCACCACAGAACTGTCCACGCCGCCAGACATGGCGACCACCACCCGCGTATCCGCAGGGGCTTTGGCAATACCCAATGAATTGATATTGGAATCAGTGATACGTGCAGTATTTTCAGTCATAAGGCCAAATATAACATATCAGGCCCTACTTCAAGATAATATTAGCAATGTTAGATGAACTCAAGCAGGGACAGGCCGGTTAACTCACTGGTAATTTTGAATGATGCTTCGAGCGCGACCTGATCATTATTCAGGCGGGTGATGGCTTCCGCCACATTAACATCCTCAATATCAGAAATAAAAACCTCCAGAAAAGCTTCCTGACCTTCATGCTCTCTGAGAAAGCTGTCCACACTATTCTGGCGCGTGCCGTTTCGGGCCACTAAAACCCGAAGACTATCAAGGGCCGTATCCATATTAGCCAGTTCCGCCTTGAGGAAGTTTGTCTGAACGGTATTCAGTTGCCCGGAAAGAGGGCCAGACGGCCCGGCACTAAAGGCAGCAATATTTTTGAATACCTGAAAAACTTCCTGCCCCACTTCATCGGCCAAAAGACCATATTCCATTAATGTGCTCTGGCCAATCTTGGCTGAAGGACGGAGCTGGTCATTCTGAAAAAGATCAGAAACCGATGCCGCCGCCAGAAGATCAGATATTTGTGATCCGGTGACGGGTGGCACATCCGAACGACCACCGCTAAAAACATGGACCCCGCCAATATTGGTATTCATGGCACTGACTATAGCCGAAAAGGACTCCTCCAGCAATTCGTCCAAAGCAAATGCTTGCCCCTGAGCGATAGCCTCCAACATGAAATCACGGACATTTTGCGTATTCCCAACCACACTCTCTAGCTGGATATCATTGGTCTGTAAGAAGCGATCCGCATGGGTAGAAGCCCGCAGATAACTCTGGGTCTGGGTAAATACTGTCTTCGCTCCCAGTAAAGTTGAAACTTCACTGGTAAACCCGCTGTAATTTTCTTCTTTTTTACCGGTTGTGATCTGAACCTGACCTTTGAACACTTTGGCTTGACCGTTCATAAGGCTCGTCAGCATCACTTGTTGATTACCAAAACTTGATACCCGTGTCATATCACTATCCTGTCTTTATTCATGTTCATTCTTTAATTAAATGTCTGATACCATTAAACTATTCTTAAAATGGTATCGAACATTTCCTTTGCGGTGTTAAGCAGTCTGGCCGATGCGGAATATGCATTCTGAAAAATAACCATATTGCCCAGTTCTTCATCCAGATTAACGCCTGAA
>JAGLJX010000017.1 GCA_023142175.1 Emcibacter sp. | reverse complement strand
TGCCCAAATTGAACGATGGTCAGATAACTGAACTTGTCAGCGGGCTTGAAGTAGCCAATGAAAAAAGTTCCCGCGTACGATATATGGCTGATTTCACGGTTCACTTCAGCCGTGACAAAATCTATAATTTTCTGTCTGAACAACAAATTCCATTTGCAGAGACATTGTCCACCCCGGCAAGTATCCTTGCGGTTGTTGAAAAGAATGGGGCCGTTATCTTATGGGAAAAAAATAATGGATGGCGCAAGATGTGGGATGAATATGATACTGCGAATAATCTGGTACCAATTCAGGTAATTGAGACTACTCTGGCAAACCGGATGGCAATTACGGCATGGCAGACCCAGCAGGGGGATATGGAATTGCTGCAAAAATTTGCGGATACTCAGAAAATCCGCGGGCTTTATGTCATGAATGCCCGAATTGATAATGATCTCACACGGGAAAGAAATACCTTGGAGCTGGTTATTTTTAAAGTTGGTGAAGACAAGCATGAGTTCAGAACAACAATAATAGTCGAGAATAGCGAAGATGAGTTTGCGGAACTTTATAACGAAGCCATAAAGCAGGCTACCTACTGGCTGGATAACCAGTGGAAAGAAAAAGTGATGATTCATTTTGGAACCTCGTCACATCTTAAGGTAAATATCAAATATGGCCGCAGCGAGGACTGGTTTAAAATCAAGAGAAAGCTGGAGTCTATTTCCTTAATTCGTAAGGTAATAATAAAAAATTTCACCATCATGGCGGCTAATGTTGAAATAGAACATTCCGGTGATGTGGCACAGATTATCTTGACACTTGAGCAGGATGACCTGATTTTAACAGATCAAGCTGAAAATATGGCCCCTGAAATTGATAAAAACTGGGTTCTGACGTTAAAGAAGTAAATATATGCCGCCTGTACAAATTCCTTTTGATATTCCAGTAAGAACTGCTTTTGAAGCAGAGGACTATCTGGTCTCGCCGTCAAATGATGCTGCGGTTAACTGGATTGACCGCTGGCCCGACTGGGGCAATGGCCACTGCACCATACTTTATGGTGCGAAAGGGTGTGGCAAGTCGCATTTATCTCATGTCTGGCAACATAAGTCGGGGGCTGTCGTTGGCAGCCTTGGCAAAATCACCCTCGACAAAATACCAAATAACCTGATCATTGAGGATGTGGACAATATCCTTGATAGTCGTGAAATGCAGGAGCAGTTATTCCATCTCTATAACTGGCAGAAGGAGAAAGGCGGCACAATTATGCTGACCTCGGCCCAGCATCCAAAGCACTGGCAACTTGACCTGCCTGACCTGCGTTCACGTATGCTGGCATCTATGGCTATTGAAATCGGGCCGCCGGATGATGAGTTGTTGGCGGCAGTGATCATTAAACAGTTTGATGATCGGCAGATCACTGTTTCCCGGGATGTGATTACTTACCTGATTCCCAGAATTGAGCGATCATTTGAGGCCGCACGGGACATTGTTGGCAAAATTGATAATCTGGCCCTTGTCCAAAAGCGAAAAATAACGATACCGCTGGTACGGGATTTATTGTTATAACGTAATATAATATTTGGATATTTCATAAAATTGAAATATTTTAGACATATTAGTAAGCGGATATAGTTGGAATTTAAAGATGACGCTGTCCCAGACAAAAGAAGAAAATGCATTTCCGTTCCGCGATTTTCCCGTTGAAGAACGATTGATCAATCGTGAGTTATCATGGTTGCGGTTCAATATACGGGTGATGGAAGAATCTAATAATCTTGCGCACCCGCTTTTGGAGCGTTTGCGTTTCCTGTCCATATCGGGCAGTAATCTGGACGAATTTTATATGGTTCGTGTCGCGGGGATCAGAGGGCAGATAACCGCCGGTGTGGAAAAGATCAGTAATGAAGGGCTAACGCCTACAGAACAGCTTGATCAAATTAACGAGCTTGCCGAAAATCTGATTAATCAGCAGCAGGTATGTTGGGCAGGTTTGGTGGAGAAGTTAAAAGACGAAGGCATTAATCTTATCAATACGCACGATGTTTCCGCAGACGATATGATATGGCTTGAGACATATTTTTTGGAGAATATTTTTCCGATCCTGACCCCACTGGCTGTTGATCCGGCGCATCCTTTTCCATTCATCCCAAACCTTGGTTTCTCGATTGTTCTTGAGCTGGAAAATAATGATGATGGGGGTATGCTGCTGGCTTTGCTTCCTGTCCCCCGTCAGACCAAACGGTTTGTTCGGTTGCCCGGCGACAAGGTTCGTTTTATATCCGTTGAAAATTGCATATGTTTATTCATGAACCGACTATTTCCCAATTATACCATTAAGGGGGACGGTATTTTTCGCCTGATTCGGGATAGTGAGATGGAGGTGGATGAAGAGGCCGAAGATCTGGTTCGGGTGTTTGAAAGCGCCCTGAAGCGGCGGCGGCGGGGCCGTGTGATCCGGTTGGAGGTTAATGCGGAAATGCCTAAAAATCTTCTGAAAATGGTCAGGAGAGAGCTTCGCATTACTAAAAAGGAAATCGTCAATTTTACCAGTATTCTAGGCATAGCCGAAGTGGATCAGTTGATCGTTGACGGCTTTCCCAACCTTAAATTCAAATCTCTGGATCCACGTTTTCCCCAACGCATGAAAGAAAAGGGCGGAGATTGTTTTTCTGCTATCCGGGAAAAAGACTTCATTGTTCATCACCCTTTTGAAAGTTTTGACGTTGTTGTCAGTTTTCTGCGACAGGCTGCACTGGACCCGGATGTGGTGGCGATCAAACAGACGCTGTACCGGACAAGCGAGGATTCACCTATTATTCGCGCATTGATTGATGCCGCAGAAGCCGGAAAATCTGTCACGGCCCTTGTGGAATTGAAAGCGCGATTTGATGAAGCACAGAATATCAAATGGGCCCGTGACATGGAACGGGCCGGAGTTCAGGTGGTCTATGGTTTTCTGGAATTAAAAACACACGCCAAGATATCGGTCATTATACGCAGGGAAAATGAACAGTTACGCACCTATATCCATTACGGTACCGGTAATTATCATCCTATAACAGCCAAGGTTTATACCGATCTGTCCTTTTTCACTGATGATGAGGCTTTGGGACGTGACGCGGTTCATATTTTCAATTACCTCACCGGATATGCCCGGCCAAAAGAACTGGAAAAGGTGGTGATTTCACCTTTTGGAATTCGTGATAAGCTGGTTGAATTAATTGACAGGGAAATAGAATTCGCCCGCGCGGGAAAACCAGCAAGCGTCTGGGCCAAGATGAATGCTCTTGTGGACCCGGTCATCATAGATAAATTATACGAGGCATCCTGTATGGGGGTATCTATCGATCTGGTGGTACGCGGTATATGTTGCCTGAGGCCCGGTGTTGAGGGTATGTCGGAGAATGTCCGGGTGAAAAGCATCGTTGGCCGCTTTCTGGAACATGCCCGGATTACCTGTTTCGGCAATGGTCATAATATGCCGTCCGATCACGCCGTGGTATATATTTCTTCTTCAGACTGGATGCCCCGCAATTTTGAGCGGCGGGTTGAAAGTCTAGTTCCTATTGATAATCAAACTGTTAAGTCGCAGGTTTTAGATCAGATCATGGTGGCTAACCTGAAAGATAATGTGCAAAGCTGGCATTTGCAGCCGGATCATTCTTATGAGCGGGCGGATGCCGGAGATGATCTATTCTCTGCCCATGACTATTTCCTGAAAAATCCAAGTCTGTCGGGCATGGGCAAAGCAATTGAGGGCAAGGAATTTCCCTTGCTGTTGAAAGAGTAAAATTTTTGGAAAAATTTGCAGTCGTTGATATTGGATCAAATACGGTTCGTCTGGTGGTTTATGAAAGCATGAGGCGGGCGCCCTATGTGATTTTTAATGAAAAAATCATTTGTGGTCTTGGCCGTGGTTTGTCTGAAACAAACATGATGCAGGATAAGGCCATGGATGTGGTCATCGAAAACCTGAAGCGGTTTCATTTGATGCTGGGCAAGATGGATGTTGGGAATTACCATGTTGTAGCCACTTCCGCGGTACGGGAGGCCAAAAATGGACCTGAATTTGCCAAGCGTATAAAACAGGAATGTAATCTGGATGTTGCCGTAATATCCGGTAAAGAGGAGGCCAGATTATCCGGGCTAGGGGTGTTGTGCGCCTTGCCCCGTGCCAAGGGTATCATGGGTGATCTGGGTGGGGGAAGTCTGGAACTGGCGCGGCTTGACGGTGGTGATGTGACAGAAAAGGTCAGCTTTCCCATTGGGCCGCTTAAATATCAATCCCTTGATGGCCATACGATTTCTTCTCCTAAAGAGGATGTTGATGACGCTATTGCATCGCTCGATTGGAAGTGTGACCATAAAAACGAGAATTTTTATGCGGTTGGTGGCTCATGGCGGGCATTGGCCAAAATCCATATCATGGAAAAAGGCTATGCCCTTAATAATGTTCATCATTATACCATTAACCGGGACGAGGCACTGGAACTAACCGATCGTATATCCAAGATGCATTATGCTGAGCTTAATCGTTACCGGACCCATATTTCTTCCCGCCGGTTAAAGGTTCTGCCTTTGTCGGCTTATATTCTGAACCATCTGATTAAAAAGCTCGATTCCAAACGTCTGGTCTTTTCCGGCTATGGGCTTCGGGAAGGGTTGTTATATGAAGGCATGAAGCCCGATGTGCGTGTGCAAGACCCCCTTATTGCGGCCTGTCATGACATAGCGGCTAATACTGGGCGTTTCTCTGAACATGGTCAGCGGTTACAGAAATGGATTGACCCCCTGTTTCCAGATGAGGATTTTGAACAAAACCGTTTACGTCTGGCGGCGGCTATACTGAGCGATGTGGGCTGGCGTGGCCACCCGGAATATAGAGCGGAAAAAGTTTTATATGAGGTGCTTCATGGCCGTTTGCTGGGTCTGGCCCATCGGGGTGCTGCATTCCTTGGAATAGCCCTTTATATTTGTTACGGGGGGAAATCCGGTGAAAAAGAAACTGCTAAGGTAGAATCACTGCTTAAAGCATCGGATATCCAGTATGCAAATCAGGTTGGTCTTGCATTGCGTCTGGCACAAAGAATATCCGGTGGTACAGAAAAAGGCCTAAAATCAGCCTCCCTGGAAATGATAGACGGTGAAATATTTCTCAATGTGCGGGCAGAGGACGAAGCGCTGGTAAATGAGGTCGTGACTAAACGCTTCAGTAAGTTGGCTAAAGAATTTGATAAAAAGAAAAAAGTAAGAATTGTCTAGTCTTCTTCCTCGCTGTCCAACGGAATCAGCGTGACCTCGGCATTTTTCATGGCAAAGGCCAGTTTGCCATGTTTAACGGCGAGGGCCTGTTTGCCGAATAAATCGTAACGCCAGCCGGACAGGGCCACTATATCAGCATCATCCTTTTCTGCCAGTTTTTCAAGGTCATCCACCGAAGCTATGAGCTTTGGCGCCACATTTTCATTCTTACAGATAAGCTTCAAAAGTACCTTCAGAAGTTCCATCACCGGATCAGTATTCTGCGCCGGAGGCCGTCTACGGGTAATTTCCGGCAGGCTGTCCGCTTCTTGGTTAAGAACCTGTTTGACTGTTTCGAGGACACGTTGGCCGCTTTTGCTCTGGCTAAATTGCGGCGACAGGCCGCGAATACTACCTAAAGCGTTGGGATGTTCTGGCCTTACTGCGGAAACTTCAAGTAATACTTCATCTCTCATAACCCGGTTTCGTGGTATATTCCTGCTCTGTGCCTCTTCCTCCCGCCACTCTGCTAATGCACGGGCAATGGCATTAAATAAGCGGTTGCTGCTTCTGATTTTAAGACGCTTCCAAGCATTTTCCGGTAGTATAATAAAGGTGTCCGGGTTGGTCAGGTCAGCCATTTCCTGTTCTAGCCAATGACTACGGTCGCTTTTCATTAATTGCGCATTGAGTTTTTTATAGATAATCCGAAGATGGGTGACATCGCCCAGAGCATAATCAATCTGCCGCTGGGTTAACGGACGCCGTGACCAGTCGGTAATGCGGGTGCTTTTGTCCAGAGTGGCACCGGCCATGCTTAAAACCAGCTTTTCATAGCCGATGCTGTCCCCATAGCCACAGACCATAGCCGCGACCTGAGAATCGAACAGGGGTTTTGGCACAACACCCTTTTCGTTGACAAAAATTTCAATATCCTGCCGTGAGGCATGAAAAACCTTCAGAATATTCTCATTGGTCATAAGATCATAAAAAGGGTCCAGATTAATACCAGGAGCCAGAGGATCGATGGCATGATATTCTTCTTCATTGGCAACCTGAATCAGGCACAGCTTGGAATAATAGGTTTTTGTGCGCAAAAATTCTGTATCTACCGTGATATATTCTGACTTCCCCAGTCGCTCACAAAGAGCCTCTAATTGATCATTAGTCGTAATAACGCTCATAAATTTTCTTACCTAAAACTTATTAATTGGCCTGCTGTAACGAAGCCTGATAAAGAATAACTTGACAAGCGAGCAATAAAGCACAAAAACACCATGATTTACACATTAAAGTTAGAAGATTTACGATGCACGAATATAGAACACATACATGCGAAGCCCTCCGCGCAGAAAATGTAGGGGATATTGTACTCCTTTCCGGCTGGGTTCATCGCAAAAGAGACCATGGCGGACTTTTATTCATTGACCTGCGGGATCATTATGGACTGACGCAATGTGTGATAGATACGGATAACCCCTGTTTTAAGATAGCGGAAGACCTGCGGGCAGAATCTGTCATCCGGGTTAAGGGTAAAGTGGTTTCCCGTAGCGGCGATACCGTTAATGAAAATCTTCCTACCGGACATATTGAATTGTTCATTGAGGAAATGGACGTTCTTTCCGTTGCGGAAGAATTACCCCTGCCGGTATTTGGTGAACAGGATTATCCCGAAGATATTCGACTGACCTATCGCTATCTTGATTTGCGCCGTGAACGGCTTCACAATAATATTGTGCTGCGTTCCGATGTGATTTCCAGTATCCGTCGCCGGATGGTTGATCTTGGGTTTCGGGAGTATCAGACGCCGATTCTAACCGCAAGCTCCCCTGAAGGAGCACGTGACTTTCTGGTGCCTAGCCGTATGCACCCCGGTAAATTTTATGCCCTACCGCAAGCACCACAGCAGTTTAAACAGCTTTTGATGATTGCCGGATTTGACCGTTATTTTCAGATTGCACCCTGTTTCCGTGATGAGGATGCCCGTGCAGATCGTTCTCCGGGTGAATTTTATCAGCTTGATGTGGAAATGTCTTTCGTCACACAGGAAGATGTCTTTGCAGCGCTAGAGCCACTCATGATCGGCCTGTTCGAAGAATTCACCACCAAGAAGGTTACGCAGGCACCATTCCCACGCATACCATTCAAGGAAAGTATGCTGAAATACGGCAATGATAAGCCTGATCTGCGTAACCCTGTAGAGATTTGCGATGTGACAGAAGTCTTCCGCGGGTCCGGTTTTGGAATTTTTGCCGGAGCCGTTGAAAAGGGTTCCGTCGTCCGCGCCATTCCCGCTCCGGGAGCAGGGGGCTCTAAAGCTCGTAGCTTCTTTGACAAGATGAATGACTGGGCACGGTCAGAGGGCTATGCAGGGCTAGGTTATATTCGTTTTAAAGATGGTGAGGCTCTGGGGCCGATTGCCAAGAACCTTGACGAGGACCGTCTGAACCAGCTTAAGAAGATTGCAGATTTAAGTGAAAATGACGGTATTTTCTTTGCCTGTGGCAAAGCAGAAGAGGCGGCAAAGCTCGCCGGTTTTGCCCGAACAAAAGTTGGGCAGGATTTAGAACTGATCAATGATGATGAATTTAAATTCTGTTGGATTGTTGACTTCCCCATGTATGAATATGACGAGGTCGAAAAGAAACTTGATTTCAGTCATAATCCGTTTTCCATGCCGCAGGGGGGAATGGAAGCACTGGAAACTATGAATCCCGAAGATGTCTTGGGCTATCAGTATGATATTGTCTGTAATGGCATTGAATTATCATCTGGGGCTATACGGAACCATAAACCGGAAATAATGTATAAGGCCTTTGAATTGGCAGGTTATGGCCCGGAAGTGGTCGAAGAGCGCTTCTCAGGTATGCTCAATGCCCTGAAATACGGCGCACCACCCCATGGTGGTATTGCACCGGGTGTTGACCGTATTGTCATGCTTTTGGCCAATGAGCCGAATATTCGTGAGGTAATCATATTCCCCATGAATCAGAAAGCAGAAGATTTGATGATGAAAGCCCCCAGCGAAGTTTCCATGAAACAGTTGCGGGAACTGCATTTGCGGACGATTGTCCCGGCTGAGGAAAAGAAATAGTATATTCAACAAAATAAGGCATGGTGTTACAGCCATGCCTTTTACTTAATATACTAAAAAAATTAGATTTTAGTTGCCTAATCAGGCCTTAATATCAACCGTTTGACCAACATTTGGGCCAGTGGATGATTCAACTTCTTTCCGTTCAATAACAGAATCTTCCGCAGATTTTGAAATAACTTCTTTCAAGGCAACGGTATTTTCCTGACTACTACTCCGATCAACTTGTACTTGATTGGATGTACTGCTTGTGGATGCGATATCAACCATACTTTAGTCCTTATTTATTTTCTACCTGACAATTCTATAACATATCTTTTAATAAAGCTTTAACTTTTGGTGAAAATTTTATGTAATCATAACTGGTTATGGTTAATAGTGCATAGTATGCTATGATGACAAAATTAAAAAAAGTAAACAGCGGGGACATAATGATTCAAAAATACTTAAGGACATTAGCAACAGTTTTAAGTTGTGTTATTCTTGCATCCTGTTCTGGAGAACGGCGTGTTGATGGTGAGATGCCTTTTGATTCCGATTCACTGATCACCATGGCAGAGAGTTTTCTTACCGCGGGGGATTATGCCAGTGCCTTGCGACTGTATCAGCGCGCTGCCAACGAGAACCCGAACCATATTCCATCCAGACTGGGTTTGGCTAAGACATATCAGGGGATGGGCGCCATTGATGCCGCAATCAATTTTTATGAACAAATTCTGCGCATAGATCCTAATAATAAGGATGCAAAATTGGGCAAAGCTCAAATGCTCATAACAAAGAACCGCCCTGCAGAGGCTATTCCCTATTTGAGTGATCTGCTAAAAACGGATGTTAATAATTACCGCATACACAATATGATTGGCTTAGCCTATGACCTAATGGGGAAACAGGAAGATGCTCAGATGAATTATGGTCGGGGGCTTACTATCGCAGTTGATAATATCTCACTGTTAAATAACCTGGCATTATCTTTTGCATTTGAGGAACAATATGCCCCCTCTCTCAAATTGCTAACTAAAGCGATTTATCTGGACCATACAGTGACCAAAGCTCAGCACAACCTTGTGTTGGTATATGTTTTGTCCGGGGATGATGCTGCCGGACGCAGGATCGGCTCCGCTATTATGACCAGTGAGGAACTGGAAACCAACATTCATCAGTACAAATGGGTTAAAACCCTTTCTGCGGGGCAGAGGGCTCAGGCTATCTTCCTAGGTATTAAAGATTTCCCCAAAGAGACAGAGCAGGGGCCTGTTGTTGGGATAGGAAGAAAAAAAATGCCAGAGACTCCGGTTCTATCAAATGACCCAAAGAAACGCCAACTACAGGAGTTGTTACGGCAAGAAGAAACAGGTCAGAAAAAAAACAACAAAAACTCGGAATATAAAAAAACAAAACCTGTAAAAACAAACGCTCAACAGCAGAAAATATACAGGGTTCAATTGGGGTCTTACCCTACGACTAAACTGGCCTATAGCGGATGGCAGAAAATCAAAAGTAAAAGCAAGGGTATTCTCGATGCTTATGTTCCCGGTATCAAACTGGTAAAATTGGCCGATGGAAAAAATCTGTTTCGCCTTTTTATCGGCAGTATTGAGGCCAAATCACTTGCCGAGACTCTTTGTGCAGAGCTTAGATATAACAATGTGGATTGTCTGGTTTTAAAAACTGCAAAAGATTAGATATCTTATTTAATTTTCCTCTTTCATATGGTTAAAAACTGAAATATGTATGTGGTTTCAGCTTAGGATAAGAAATGAATTCACATAAAGTTTTCAGCAAGAAAAGAAAAAATATTGAATATCCCACTCGGCAATGTTCAACCATGGCAGAATTGCGCGGCGATATTGACCAATTAGATCGTATCATTGTAGAATTGCTTAGTATCCGTCAGGGGTTCATGGAGCAGGCAGCACGTATTAAACAGGATAGAAATCTGGTTCGGGATGAACAGCGCATTGAGGATGTGGTGTCTAAGGCAATTACCCATGCGGAGGAAGTCGGCGCTCACCCTGAATTAGTGGAAATATTATACCGGCAAATGATTGAATGGTGTATCAATTACGAAATGGAAGTTTTTGATACGATCAAACCGAAATGATGCGGGCCGTAATAATATTTTTTTGATGTTTCTTTTTTCAATTGTGAGGCATATTGATCACGCCAAACAGAAATAATATCCTGTAGGCCTAAAAACAAAATATAAATCATAATTGGTATAAAACCCAACCCGGTAATATGTAGCAATATATCCATAGCAATTTTCCTTGTTGATAAATGTTCTAGAATAAAACTATAGAACAGTCAAGAACAAAAAAAGAACAAACAGGAAACCTATCTTAAATTGCCGCTCATTTCCCTTTGAATACGGCAGGTCTTTTCTCCAGAAAAGCCATAATACCTTCCATAAAATCCCCTGAGTTCCCTGCTTTATGCTGTGCCACAGCTTCACATTCAAGCTGTTGCTCAAGGGTGTTATTTTCAGAAAAATCAAGAAGTTGGCGGATCGAATGTAGAGCCTGTGTTGGCATAGAGGCCAACTTCCGGGTGAGGGATATAGCCTCGGCGTTTAAACTATCCTGCTCTACAATATTTGAGATGATGCCAAATTCCAACGCCTGCCTAGCAGATAATTTTTCACCCGTCATCATCATATATGCCGCGCGGGCCCGGCCAACCATACGGGGGAGGAAATAGGTGCTTCCTGCATCCGGTATCAGCGCAATATTAATAAAAGCCTGGAGAAAATAAGCCTGATCGCCGGCAATGACAATATCACAGGCACAAACAAGGCTCATACCCGCTCCGGCCGCGGCCCCATTAACGGCTGCAACGGTTGGGATGGTTAAGTTTTTGAGACCCTGAATAAGTGGATTATAGTTATCTCTAAGAGCTTTTCCAAGGTTAGGCGGCATTTCACCGGTCTGTTCCTTAAGATCGGCACCTGCGCAAAATCCTTTGCCATCGGCTTTGATGAGAAGGGCGCGTGCAGGGTTTTCATTTTCTGAAATCTCGGTTAAAATACTTTGAAAATCAGCAAAGAACTGGCCGTTCATGGCATTCATGGCGTCGGGTCGTGACAGGGTCAAAATAGCAACCGTATCATCATATTCCAATGTCATCGTTTGAAGTGAGTGGCTAGAATAAGACATGGGATTCTCCAAGTTTTAGGAAAATCCCATTTTAAGTTAAAACGTTCGTTTGTAAAGCAGTGAATTAAGCAATTTTAACTACGTTTAACGGTTCCTCGTCTTCGCGGGTTATTCTGTTACGGCCATTGGCTTTTGACCTGTATAGAGCCTCATCAGCGCGCTCGAGTAATTCGTTCCGATGTTCTTTGTGGCGATATTTTGCCACACCGAAGGAACAGGTGATTTTGCTGATGAGTTCACCTGTGCTTTTACGTTTCATATTACGCAGCGCAATGGATTGGCGGATTGTATCTGTTAGTGCTTCAGCTTTATCCAGGGTAGATCCGGGTAGTATGATTACAAATTCCTCGCCGCCATAACGGGCAGTTGAACCCGCTTCGCCGACCCGTGTTTTTATGGAATGTGCAACAGCTTTTAAAACCTGATCACCCACATGATGTCCCCATTTATCATTAAACCCCTTAAAGTGATCAATATCACCAATGACAAGGCAGAACTCACTTTCATTACTATCGGCATTTTTGATGGCAGCTTTAAGATTTTCCTCAAACGACTTTCTATTACCGATATTGGTCAACATATCCGTCAGGCTCTCCCGACGTACGGTATCAAGTGTGGTTTGTAATCTTTGAACGGTTTTAGCTGATTCTCTTAATTGCTGTTGTGTCGAATTATTTCTGGCTGCTGATTCGTTTGTTTCCGCCAAAAGACTTGAAATAATTACTTTCAAAGCCTTCCCCCCCGGAACATCTTCCATCTCGCTCATGCTCTTGCTCAGAGAAGCACCGTATTTAACTGTGCCTTTGTTCATATCATTCACGGATTTGGCAATTTTGGTTAATTCGGATTGAATGCCCTGTCCTACATTGGTAACCGCATTTTGTTCCTGGTCATTGAAATAAAATCTTTCGTAAAGATTGTTACAGACCTTGGATGTGAAGGATTGTTTCTTTTTGATTATCTCATCAATGGCTTTATTGAGGGCCATGTTTTCTTGTAAACTATAGTCATACCAGACTTGGTAATTTGACGGAGAAGGAGCGATATTATAAGCTGACATTAATTTCAGAGCCTGATCTGAAATCTTTTTAATATATTTTACGTCTCTATTATTCCGAAGGTGCGACATATTACATCAGCCCTTAAATGTTTATTACATCTACTCATAGAAGAATACTTTTGATCCTTCTGCCATGAAGTGGATATTACAATAAACAAGCTAATGAATAGCTAAATGGTATGGTTAATATGTGGTTAAGTGCAAATTATATTAAATTTAGCGGCTTTTTTTATTGCTCGCTTCGTCCCGTAGCAGGAAGGCTGGAACCTGATCGCTTTCGCCAAAGATGGGCTGTTGCCGGCTAGGTTGTCTTGCTTTTCCCGGTTGTTTATTTGCCTTTGGACTTTCCTCGCGCTTTTTAGCTTTAGGGCTTTCATCCTGCTTTTTAGGATGGCTTTCGTCGCGTTTTATAGCCTTATCGTTTTCATCCATCTTTTTAGGATGGTTGGTATCTTTTTGTTTTGCAGGGGACTTTTGTGGCCCGGTTTCCTGTGACTTTGATTCCTGTCGGGGTTCTTGTCCGTGCAATTCATGCAACTGTATTTCCTTACCAAGGAATTTAGTCAGAAAGCCCAGTGATTTTCTTTCCGCAGGGCTGGTCAGGGTGAATGAATGTCCCTCGCGACCAGCACGGCCCGTGCGACCGATGCGATGCACATAATCTTCTGGGTTATTGGGAATCTCGAAATTGAAAACATGGCTCACATCGGGAATATCAAGCCCGCGCGCTGCCACGTCACTGGCGACGAGCAACTGAATATCGCCATTTTTAAATCCGGCCAGTGTTTCCGTCCGCAATGACTGCGGCATATCGCCATGCAGCTCACCAACATTATAACCATGAACAGCCAGTGACTTTTTAACTATTTTTACCACGGTTTTCCGGTTACAGAAAATAATAGCATTTTTAACCTTTTCCGACTTCAGAAGCTGGCGCAGAGCTACACGTTTTTCTTTCTCACCGCCTTTTATCTTACACAGGCGTTGGGTGATTGTCGCCGCGGTTGAGGCCGGGGCATCAACGGCAATTTCCTTCGGGTCTTTCAGAAACTGATCGGTCAGTCTTTTGATTTCCCGTGGCATGGTTGCTGAAAAGAACAGCGACTGGATTTTCTGGGGCATGGCCTTACAGATTTTTTCCACATCGGGTATGAAACCCATATCGAGCATCCGGTCGGCCTCATCCACCACAAGGATTTCAACACCGTTCAGCATAACCTTGCCGCGCTGCATATGATCCATAAGCCGGCCCGGTGTGGCAATCAGCACATCAACGCCGCGGTCAAGTTTCTGTTCCTGATCTTTAAAAGCAACGCCACCGATGAGCAATGCCATAGTCAGTTTGGATTTTTCACCATATTTTTCAAAACTTTCGGAAACCTGTGTCGCCAGCTCGCGGGTAGGTTCAAGGATGAGAGAGCGCGGCATCCGTGCTCTTGCGCGGCCTTCGGACAGAATATCTATCATGGGTAGCGTAAAGCCCGCCGTCTTTCCGGTTCCGGTCTGAGCAATACCCAGAATGTCACGGCCCTGCAGGATGGCTGGAATGGCTTTCGCCTGAATAGGTGTGGGTTTTGTGTAGCCGGATTTCTCGACTACTGACAGCAAATCTTCGCTTAACCCTAAA
Organism: Emcibacter sp.; assembly: GCA_023142175.1. The sequence goes on along the minus strand of JAGLJX010000017.1, from coordinate 1,225 downwards.
AAATCAAAACCCATATGGTGTTGTTTCACTTTTCAATAAATATCTCTATAAGTTGCGCACAATAAGCAAAACTATAAAGATGTCAATCTTAGACAGGCTTCGCTATTATTCTATGCGATTCTAAACCATTAAAAAGGTAATGTCATGAGTAAAAACCTGATTCTTATACCGGGGCTGTTATGTAGCGATGATTTATGGCTGGATCAGATCGGTGAATTTGAGGAAGACTTTGACATTGCGCTGTTTGACCATACGCTGCATGACAATCTATCGGCCATGGTTAGTGCCTTTCTTGAAGATGCCCCTGACAGCTTTAATTTGGCCGGGCTATCAATGGGGGGCTATATCGCCTTTGAGGTCATGAGACAGGCAGCGTGCAGGGTGGAAAGGCTCATTCTGTTGGATACCAATGCCAGAGCAGACCGCGAGCCACAGATCGAAATGCGCCAATCCCTTATTAATAGGGCGGCAAAGGAAGATATCCGCATCATCGCACAGGAACTAACCGAATATCTCATCCATCATGACCGCCTGAATGACAAGGAACTTTGTGGCAGAATACTGGATATGGCTTCGGAAGTGGGGGCAGAGGCTTTCCAAAGACAGCAACAGGCCCTGATTGGCCGCCCGGATTCGCGAGGGGCATTATCTGATATTATCTGTCCCACATTGATTATCTGTGGTGAGCAGGATGTCCTGACCCCGCCCAAGGTGCATCAGGAAATGGCTGATCTGATTCCAAATGCGGTTTATCATCACATTGCTGATTGTGGTCACTTAAGCACCATGGAACGGCCAGATGAGGTTAATCAATTGATGAGGGCTTTTCTGGAGTCCTGAATAGTTCATTCGACATGAGATTACGGCAAACTTGTTTGCCGTTAAATCGTTTGCCAGATGTAACGCCCGCCTCTGCTTTGCTATAAACTTTGTCCCTGGACATTTTCATCACATCGCCCTTGACCGGCTCCTGTTCTTCGTTAACACGGCCCATGGGGAATGAATTGATGACTTTCACCTTGAGACGCTCATCAAAGATCGCAATGACCTCTACCTGATAGGCAAATACCTCTGGCCAGTTCTGGTGCAGGCTATGCTTAAAACACAGATAGGCCGTATTACCCTTTTGCAAAGGTGCGGATAATGCCTGTTGCGATAAAAAAAGTAACAACATCAAAAATGATATCCTAAACATATATATTCTCTTTCCACGTCATTATGCTGA
>JAGLJX010000169.1 GCA_023142175.1 Emcibacter sp. | reverse complement strand
GGCCGCGCAGAAAAGGGGGCTTCCAGAACATCATCTATATTCTCGTAATAATAATAGCCGCCGACAAACCAACGGAAAGGTCCGTCATCGTTAGAATTTATTCTAAGCTCCTGAGAGTAGCTTTTGACTTCGGTATCTGACAATACATGAAAGACGCCGCCCAATGCTGCAATGGGCACAAAATCGTTGTCCCTCTGATCGCGCAATTGGTCTTTACTATATGAAGATATGGAAGAAATACGGAATTTTTCCTGTTCCCAGTCCATGATCAGACTGGTTCGGAAAATGTCACGCTCCAAGCCCGGATCATCAAAAACATCCAGGTTAAGCGCAACAGAATCAGGTGAGCTTATTTCCCCGCAGAAATATCCGCCGGTCGCCAGAAAGCAATTATTCGTTACTGCTGGCTGGATAGCGTTAGCCGTATGACCATCATCATCTTTTTGATAAAACACACGAAGATACGCTCCAAAATTATCAGTTGGTTTAAAGACCAACGCACCTGCGATGCTCTGGCTTTTTTCCTGACCAACCTTGCCGCCACCGGGGCCGGTATTCTCATATTCTCCGCCAAATTCATAATGACGCGCGGATAATGAAAATCCTAACTTATCCTCAATCAACGGGCCAGAAATTTGGGCGGTAAGTTCATACTCATTATGCGTTGCCGCACGGGCGGACACTTGCCCCTCCAGCTCATCCTTGGGCCGTTTTGTGATATAATTAATCGCCCCCGCCAATGTTGCCCGACCATATAATGCACTGCCCGGCCCTTTCAGCACCTCTACCCTCTCTAGGTCAAATAGCGGTGTTGATGCCATGCCGCCCGAAACATATACACCATCAATGAAAAAACCCGCATTTGAGGCACCAAGTATATTGGACATACCCCGAATGACCGGACGCTGTAAATTGTTGCGGCCAAAGGCTTCGTCATAGGTAAAGTTTGATGTGAAAGCAGCTATGTCCTTCAGGCCACTAATTGCCGAACCTTCAATCATAGCAGCAGACAGAACACCAATTGATGCCGGAATATCCTGTATCTTCTCGCGGCGTTTGCGGGCGAAAACCACAATTTCATCCATAGGGGTATCTAGCTCTGTAGCGGCCATTCCCTCGAAGGACGCAGCAGGGGCAGTAAGGAACGAGAAACATAAAACAGGCAACAGGGTTTTTTCAATAATCATGACACTAACTTTCAAAAATACTTAATATTTCTAATTTCTATGATTGATTTCCGTCACAATCCTTGACCTCAGTCAAGCAATTTTTCCTTAGGGCTAACTGACCAGAATCCTTGACTTAGGTCAAAGTTTTTCCCGTGCAGAGGCATAACATTCATTTCGGGTACATCATTAGAATTGTATGACCCATTAGGATTTCCATTTGTCATTAAGAGGGAACGGAAGATGAAAACGAATAAATTTAGCCTGCCCGCGCTTGGGGTAGCAGTAGGACTACTAACTGCAGGATTCAGCATGAATACCGCAGCCGCCGAACCAAGTCTGTCAGAAGCAGACTTCGATAAGGCAAAATCAATGTATTTCCAGCGTTGTGCTGGTTGCCACGGTGTTTTACGTCAAGGGGCCACGGGTAAAAGCCTGCTCCCCGCCGCCACAAAAAAACTAGGTCAGGTCCGGCTTGAGAAAATTCTCACCTATGGGACCGAAGGCGGAATGAACAACTTTGATGATATTTTTTCCAAAGAAGAAATATCCCTGCTGGCCACTTATATCCAGCTTGAACCACCTGTACCGCCGGAAATGTCTCTGGCCTTGATGAAAGAACGCCATAAAGTCTATGTGGAGCCAAAGGATTACCCCACAAAGCCCCAGCATGACCGTAACTGGCAGAATTTCTTCATCGTCATTGAACGTGATGCCGGCAAAGTGGCTATCATTGATGGCGATACAAAAGAAATCGTCACCCATATCGATACGGGCTATGCGGTTCATGTGCTTAAAACCACAGAACACCACGCGACAGAGAAACCCAAATATGTTCGGGGCCGCTTCTGGTTTACCCAGGGCCGTGATGGTAAAATGACCAAAATCGACCTGTGGCAAACACCGGACAAGATGCTGGTTGCCGAAACACAGATGGCTTATGATGCCCGTGATGTCGCCGTTTCCGGCGATGGCAAATATGTCATCGGTGGTGGATACTGGCCGCCTCATTTTGTTATTCTTGATGCGGAAACCATGGAGCCGCTGAAAGTGGTTTCAACACGCGGTGTTAATGTTGATGGCGATTATGTCAACGAAGCCCGTGTTGCTGCTATCTATACCACTCCACTAGCGCCAACATTTCTTGTTGCTGTGAAGGAACTGGGTCAGATGTGGCAGGTGGATTACAGCGACCTTGATAACCTGCGTATTGACACTATGGATACTGCAAAGTTCCTGCATGATGGTTTCTTCGACAGAACAGGTCGTTATTTCCAGATTGCTGCCAATGCGTCAAACAAGATGGTTGTTATTGACACCGTAACCCGCAAACTTGAAAAAATCATAGATACTGCATCCAAGCCGCACCCCGGCCCCGGTGCAAACTGGATTGATCCAAAATGCGGACCGGTCGGCGCTACAACTCACCTTGGTGAAGGTACGGTTTCTGTCTGGGGTAATGATCCTGCGGGTAATCCAGATCAGGCGTGGAAAATGTGTTATGAAGTTGAGACAGATGGTGCTGGTGTTTTCATCCGCACACACCCAACAAGCAAGTATGTCTGGGCTGATCAATTGAAACATCCTGAGCCTGAAATTCAGCAATCCGTTCAGGTTATTGACAAAGAAACCCGCGAGATCGTCAAAACAATCCGTGTTACTGAAGAAGATGGCAAAGCCGCCCTTCACATGGAATTTAACCAAGACGGTACTGAAGTATGGATTTCTGTCTGGAACCGTAAAGATGCGAGCAACCCAACCGGTGAGATCGTTGTCTATGATGCCAAGACTTTGGAAGAAAAGCACCGCATCAAAGGCCTGACCACACCTACTGGTAAGTTCAATGTCTTTATCCGGGTAAACCACGTTACTTAAACTTAATCATAAGCGGGCAAGGTGTAATGCCTTGCCCCAATAATATTGTTAAAATGAGAGCATCCTAAAAATGACCAAATCAGCGTTAAACAAGAAAAGCTTTTTTTCCCGCAAGATATTGCTTGGCACAACCATTGCCGGAGCTTTCGTTTTCTTTATTGCAGGAATAATTTTCTGGGGTGGTTTCAATACGGCTATGGAAGCCACAAATACATTGGAATTCTGTATCAGTTGTCATGAAATGGAAGAAAATGTCTACGAAGAATATAAGCCCACAATTCATTTTGCCAACCGCACCGGGGTTCAGGCCGGCTGTCCCGATTGCCATGTTCCCGACCCGTGGGTTCACAAGATAGCCCGTAAGATTCAGGCCACCAACGAACTTTACCACAAGGCCATGGGAACCGTTGATACACCAGAGAAATTTAACGCCGAGCGACTGGACATGGCGAAGCGGGTCTGGAAAACCATGAAAGACACCGATTCCCGTGAATGTCGCAACTGCCATCATTTTGATAATATGAAACCGGAATTTCAGGCCCCCCGCGCCAGAAATCAGCATTTAAATGCCTTCAAAACCGGGCAAACCTGTATCGATTGTCATAAGGGCATCGCCCATAATAATGTCCGTCACCTGCTCACCGATGAAGAACTTGAAGAGCTGGAAAAACCAAATCCGGCATATATTCGGGAAGTACCGGAAATGTTTGTAGAAGGCATGAAAAGAGTGGCCCAGAAAGATGCGGCCGATGCTGAGGCAGAAAAACTGGCGCTGGCAGAAGCAAAGACAAGCGAAGCCAGACGGACAACCGCAGCAATTGAAGATGCTCTCGCGCTTTACAAGGCCAAGAATGGCAAAAGCAACCAACAAAAAACCAGCGCCATTAATGTGGACTGGACCAAAGCCTCCAGCCGTCAAATCACCCTGTTCTATCCGGGGGAAACCTCTATCGAGTGGGTTTTGAATGGCCGAGATCATGGTGGTGCGCGGCCCTTTGATAAAGGCAATGACCGCTGTGTCACCTGTCATGACAAAGAAACCGCTGATATGGGCCAGAAAA
>JAGLJX010000168.1 GCA_023142175.1 Emcibacter sp. | reverse complement strand
CAATGGGGTGAGATGATTGAAGACCCGACCCAGAAGATCGGGCGTCCCCGTCAGCTCTTCACGGGTGATACACAACGGGATTTTATTAATCTTGAAAACAGATAATATTAAAAAAGCCCGGTGATATACTCTCCGGGCTTTTTTGTTCTAACGTTCGATGAATTCGATCATATATCCGTCTGGGTCGCGCACGAAGGCGATCACAGTTGAGCCGCCCTTCATGGGGCCGGGCGGCCTTGGAACCGCAATACCGTTTTTTTCCAAATCTTCGCAAATCTTGTAAATATCCGTAACACCAATTGCCAAATGACCAAAGGCCTCGCCCAAGGCGTAAGGCTCGGTACGGTCCCAGTTATAGGTTAATTCAATTACGGTGGCGTCGCTTTCATCACCATACCCAAGAAAAGACAGCGTAAAACGTCCCTCAGGATGCTCGGATTGTCTGAGCAGTTTCATCCCTAGGTGAATAGTGTAGAAATCAATGGATTTTTTCAGGTCCAACACCCGTAACATAGTGTGTAAAATACGGATGCCGCCGGCCATCGTTAATTTTTATCAGCGATCATGGCTGTGAAGGTTGCTTCGGCGACTAATTGGTCGCCCACCTTGCCTTCTCCGCGAAAACGCCATACTGGCCCCCGATGGCGTTCCAAGGTGATATGGAGTTCTAACCGGTCACCCGGCACAACAGGTTTTCTGAATTTTGCCCCGTCAATAGACATGAAGTAGGGTAGCTTTTCTTCAGATTCCTGCTCCATGCTCAACATCACAAAAGTTGCCGCAGTTTGCGCCATGGCTTCCACGATCAAGACGCCGGGCATAACAGGCTTGCCCGGAAAATGTCCCTGAAAAAAATTCTCATTCATGGTCACGCACTTTATGCCGACTGCTGACTGACCCGGAACGATGTCCGTCACCTGATCAATCAACAGCATGGGATATCTGTGGGGGATCAATTCCATGATCCTCTCCACATTAAGCGTTTTCGATTCTATGCTCTCTTCCGACATATCTACCTTCTTTACTATAAGCTTACTGAGCCGCTACGGGCACCTCAGGAAGTTCTACTTTTATAGTAGGTAGTACTTCATCCAGCGCTTCAATTACTTTTGTTGTTACATCAAGGCCGGGTGTTTTTTCTATCACAAGGTTCGTGTCCATTATCATCGTTGCCTTATGATCTTTTAGAATTTTTTTCAAAATCGGCTTCAATTCTCTCTGCAACTGATTATTTGCATTAGCCATCGCGATCTCAAGCTGCTTGTTTTTAATTTGCACTTCGCGCTGAACCGTCAGAACCTTATTCTGAAAGTCTTTAACCTTGGCATCATAGGATTCTTTTGGAAGAATAGACCGTTGAGATTTTAATGTAGCCTCTTCTTCTTTTAAGATTTTTTCCTGTTTTGCTATTTCGCCTTGAAATTTCGTACGAATTGCATCCATCTGATTTTGAATGTCCTTGCCCGCAGAAGAGTTAAACCTGACCATACGGCTGTCGATAACGGCGATAACGGCTGGCGGCAATGCCTCTGCGGCAAAGACTGCTGTTATATTTGTAAGGCTGGACACTGCGGAAGCAATAGCCACCATTACTGTAATTTTGATTATCTTTTTCATGTTAAAATCTAGTTCCGATGTTAAATTGGAAAAACTCTGTTTTGTCAAATTTGTCAGACATAATTGCCTTGGCAAAATCAACTCTAAATGGGCCAAATGGTGACGACCATGTGAAACCTACGCCCGCGGATACTCTTGGTTTAGGAGTATCAGCGACAATGCTATGTGTCAAACCCGTGGCAGGATTAAACAACTGACCTGGCAAGTCAATAGAAAATAATGCGCCTGCATCAATAAATGCACTGGCCTCAATCCCAAGTTCCCTCGCACCGGAACCAAGGGGAATGAATACCTCAAGCGAGCCTTTATAAAAAGCATTGCCGCCAAGCGCATCAGTGGTCAGGTTATCACGTGGGCCAATACCCGCTTGTTCGAAACCACGCATACGGGGATTGCCTAAGAAGAAACGGTCATTAATACGAATATCCTGTCCAAGCGCCAGAATATGCCCCCCCTCAAACTTGGCCCCAAAAATCCACCGACCATAAATTGGTACAAAATAGTTATAATTGGCTTGCGTACGTATATATCGCACATTCCCGCCCAATCCGGCAAAATCCTGATTAAGGACGATCCGTTGTCCTCGGTTCGGTTTCTGATTGTTATCAAGTGTATTATACGAAATACCATAGCCAATTGAGGATGTGGTAAATGTTCCGATGTTTGTATTCGTGAACGGACTGCGACTTTGCAGGAAAATTTCAGGAATATCAATTTTATCCCGGCGCAGATTATAACGGGCGCTCATGACAATAAATTCAGTGACCGGAAAAGCGGTACGCAGCCCCAAACCCAGTGACACTTGTTCAAAATTGGCTTCCCTGAAGCTGTTATCCCTGAAGTATATATCAATACCGGCAACAACTGG
>JAGLJX010000167.1 GCA_023142175.1 Emcibacter sp. | reverse complement strand
CGGCCTAAGAGGTTTCGCTCGCGGATACTGAAATCAAACAGGAAGCTTTCCGCACTGGAAAAACCCGCCCCGATTGATAGCTCCCCGGTGGCCTGTTCCTCAACAGTTACTTCAAGAATTGTTTTGTCATTCGTAGAACCCTCTATCTGGTCAATTTCAACTTCTTTGAAAAAGCCAAGGTTCTTTACCCCGATTTCAGAACGCTTCATGCTGAAGGAGTCATAGGAATCTCCCTCAATCAGTCTCATTTCACGGCGGATCACACGGTCATGGGTCCGTACATTTCCGCGAATTTCCACCCGTTCTACATAAACACGCGGGGCCTTGTTAACAATATATGTAATATTAACCGTCTGTTTTTCCCGATCCCGGCGAATCCGTGGTCGCACATTAACAAAGGCATATCCTTTAAGTCCCGCAATATTAGTCAGATACTCTACCGTATCGTCAATCAATTCGGAGTTATACAATCTACCTTCTCTGGTAAAGACCAGCAGACCCAAGACGTCAGAATCAAGATCGGTTATCTGACTTTCGACCTTAATTTCCCCAAAGTGGTATATGACCCCTTCTTCAATAGTATAATTAATGAAGAAGTTTTCCTTATTTGGAGCCAGTTCTGTCACGGCAGAGGTAATTCTAAAATCCGCATAACCTTGGGAACGATAAAAATCCCTAAGCAACTGTTTGTCATAGGCCATCCTGTCGGGATCATAAGTATCATCCGATGTGAGGAACTTCCACCAGCGGCTTTCCTTGGATCTCAATATGGAGCGCAGGTCGTCATTGTTATAGACACCATTACCCATAAAGTTAATTTTACCAATGCTACTCTTTGGGCCTTCGGTGATTTCAAAAACCAGATTTACCCGGTTCTGATCCAGCTGAATTACCTTTGGCTCGATGCTGGCTGCAAAACGTCCGCCGCGCCGGTATATTTCCAATAGCCGCTGAACATCTGCCCTGACTTTCGAGCGGGAAAACACAATACGGGGCCGAAGGTGAATTTCTTCATAGAGCTTATCGTCTTTTTTAAATTTATTACCTTCAAAGACAATCCGGTTGATGATGGGATTTTCTGCTATCTCGATAACCAAAATCTTGCCGGACCGACCAATTTTCACATCGGAGAATAATCCGGTATTAAAAAGGGATTTCAGTGAGCGGTCGACTTCCTTCTCATCATATACGTCGCCCTTGTGGACGAAAATATAGGATTTAACAGTATCTGCCTCGATCCGCTGGTTACCCTGAACCACGATCTGAGAGATAATATCACGACCACCGTATGTTGATTCTTGAGCCAATGCCTCAGGCGCACTCACAAATGAAGCGCTGAGAACCAAACCAATTAAAAGAAACCAAACAATATAAATTTTACAAATGCGATTTAACAAAGAACCCGATCCTGTATATTTTTTGTTTTTTTTATAATAGAAAGCATATATTTACCAGTTAATTTTCAATATGTCATTGAAAGTAGCCAACATCATTAACCCAAGAATAAAAACTAATCCAATACGAAATCCAAATTCTTGCATTCTATTGCTTAATTTCCGGCCTAAAACAGCTTCAAACCCGTAAAATAGCAAATGACCACCATCCAGTAACGGAATTGGAAATAAATTTATCATTCCCAGACTGATCGACACCAAAGCCATTATCCTGATCCAGTAATCAATTCCCCGTTTTGCAGATTCGCCAGCGATTTTTGCAATGCCAATAGGGCCGCTTAATTCTTTTACCGATCTTGTCCCGGCTATCATCTGCCGAATTCCGCGCAACGACTGTACAATAATCACTCTGGTTTCCAAAGCTCCCGCCCATAGGGCCGAACCAACATTATGTTCCTTGATGACTCTCTTCGTAGAATTCTGAACCCCTATCTGATACAGCTCCAACGGCTCTCCATTATCATCTAGTACCTGCTCACCATTCTGAATAATTTTTGTCAGTCTGGGCGTTAGCGCCAAACTTATAATTTCACCTCGCCTTAATACTTCAACGACAATAGTTTCTCCGGCACTATAAAGTATCTCAATCCTTAAATCATTGAAGCGTTTGATTTCGCTACCATCCGCACTGACAATCACATCATCCGGTTGTAACCCTGCCGCCTCTGCCGCAGACCCTTCCAAGACCGTAGATACAATAGCCGGAGTATTTACCTGCCCATAAGCGTAAAAAAATGTGGCTAAAATAAGAATAGCAAAAATAAAATTAGCAATAGGGCCAGCGAAAACTATAGCGGCACGTTGATATAATTTCTTGTGATGAAAGGAAACTTCCCGATCTTCTACAGACATTTCATCTATATTACCATCGGGAGTACTCGCTTCGCTGGCATCACCAAAAAATTTAACATAGCCACCCAGCGGCACATAACTTATTTTCCAGCGCGTGCCTTTTTTATCGGTTCGGCCCCAAATTTCCTTGCCAAACCCGATGGAAAAGACATCCACCCGAACGCCGTTCAACCGCGCAATGATAAAATGTCCCCACTCATGGACAAATACCAGAATGGACAGCATTGCCAGAAAGGAAATGACATATATTATGAAATTTATAATACTATCCATGAGTATCCTCTATAATTTTTCTATTAGTTTTTGCGCCACGGCCCGCGCCTGTTCATCAATGGCATGAACCATTTTAAGACAGGTCAGGGGTACGGTCTCCAACTGTGATAATGTTTCCTCTACGACCCGGGCGATATCCAGAAAGCCAATCCGGCCCTCAAGAAAAGCAAAAACCGCCACCTCATTGGCCGCGTTCAGGATTGTAGGAGCAGTGCCGCCCATATGCAATGCCTCTCTTGCAATGCGAAGGGCGGGAAATCTGACCAGGTCCGGTTCCAGAAAATCCAGTCTTTTCATATCCATCAAATTTAGTTTCTTCGCTGGCGTATCGATGCGCTTGGGCCAGCCAAGAGCATAGGATATGGGAATTCTCATATCAGGCGCTCCAAGTTGCGCCAGAACAGAACCATCTTTATAGGTCACCATGCTATGGATAACCGATTGGGGATGGATAATAATGTCAATCTGATCTTTGGTGACTGGAAACAGATGATAGGCCTCGATCATTTCAAGACCTTTATTCATCATCGTCGCTGAATCAACAGAAATTTTCGCGCCCATATCCCAATTGGGATGCGCCACCGCCTGTTCCGGCGTGACTTTCTCCATCTCATCCAAAGTGGAATTGATAAAAGGCCCGCCGGACGCGGTGAGTGTTATGCTATCCACACTATCCGCCCGCTCGAAATCAAAAACCTGAAAAATAGCGTTATGTTCAGAATCAACCGGCAATAATGTGGCGTTATGATCTTTAACTTCCTGCATCATAAGATCACCGGCACAGACAAGACATTCCTTGTTAGCCAAAGCCACCGTCGCACCGCGCCGAATAGCCGATAAAGTAGGCCGTAGCCCCGCAGCCCCAACTATGGAGGCCATGACCCATTCTGCGGAAAGCTGTGCCGCCTCGTCCAGTGCCTGCTGCCCTGCCGCTACCTTAATGTCTGTGCCACTCAAAGCATCTTTCAAATCCCCGTAGCAGCTTTCGTCGGCAATCACCGCCATTTCAGCATTGAATTCTTTTGCCTGCGCGGCTAGTTCCGTCACATTGCGGTTGGCGGTAAGGGCGATAACATCATAAGTCTCGGGACTTCTTCTGATCAGATCAAGGGTGTTGCAGCCAACAGACCCTGTAGAGCCTAATATGGTTATCGTTTTTGCCGTCATCAGGAACCCATCCCGAAAAAATACAGGAACAGGGCCATGGCAGGGGCGGCAAAAACCACCCCGTCTACCCGATCCATTATCCCGCCGTGGCCTGGAATTATCGCCCCGGAATCTTTTACTTTAAAACGCCGTTTCAAGGCAGACTCCGCCAAATCCCCGATCTGGCTCCATATAGCAAGACCCGCTGCGGCAGGTATCAAAAATGGCATCTGCATATCAAAATTAAAATAAAAGGCCGCTATCAAGCCAAAAATAACGGCCGTCAATGCGCCGCCGATAAGTCCGGCCCATGTCTTGTTCGGGCTGATACGTGGAGACATTTTTGGTCCCCCAATAGTTTTTCCTGAAAAGTAGGCGCCTATGTCCATGGACCATACGATAATCATCACCCACAAAACTATCAAACCGTCTATCTGTCGGAGCCATATCAACGACAGCGCCGGAAGCAGGGCATAAACGACGCCCAACAGGGCAAACTTAACATTCACCTTGAAATAGACACAGGCCGCGCCAAGCAAGCCAACCGCGACAAGATAAATATATATGTCAAAATATTCTGCTCGGATCATTGAATAAATCAGCAGTAGAACGAAAATAAACTGAAGAACAAAGACTGCATTAAAAGCCTTATCTTCACAAATACCATTCCACTCATATAAAATCATACCCGTGAGCAATATCACAAATAAATTATAGGCGACACCGCCCTGCAAAATGATAAAAATTGCTATGGGCAGCATGATCAGGGCTGACACGACACGCAGCATAAGGCCGCTTTTTTTAGGGGGTAAGGGTGATGTTTCGCTCATAACTGCTTAGGGTCTCGCGCCGTATCGCCGATCGCGACAACAATATGCCTCAACGGCCTGTTCCAGTGCATCCCGATTAAAGTCGGGCCACAGGACATCTAAAAAGACAAATTCCGCATAAGCAATCTGCCACAGCAGGAAATTGCTGATCCTTTGTTCGCCACTTGTGCGAATGATCAAATCAGGATCGGGAATATTGTTGGTGTGAAGGTGAGATGCAAAAATATCCTCGGAAATATCCTTCGGATCAATTTCACCGGCCTTGACCTTCTCTGCCAGTTCCCTTGTTGCATCAATGATTTCTGCCCGCCCGCCGTAACTTAACGCCAACGTCAGGCAAAGCCTTGTATTATTCAGAGTTCTCTTTTCCGCAGCCTCAAGAAGTTTACGAATAGAACCGCTGAGTTTAGATCTGTTGCCGATGAAAGCCAGACGGATATTTTTCTCATGAAGTTCATCAACTTCCTTGGTCAAATAACGATGCAGGAGCTTCATCAGGTCATTCACTTCGTCTTCCGACCTGTTCCAGTTTTCAGATGAAAAAGCATAAAGTGTCAGATACTTAATTCCGAGGTCTATTGAATCCTCAACACACCTGCGTACAGCATCCGCGCCTCGTTTATGTCCCGCCACTTTGGGCAGCATACGTTTTTTGGCCCACCGCCCATTGCCATCCATAATGATAGCGACATGGGTTGGAGGTTGCTGTTGCTTGCTCTTTTTTCTGGAAGCGAATTCTTCCTTCACCAACAACATGGTTCAGAGTATCTCCTTATACCTGCATAATTTCTTTTTCTTTGGCTTCCGTCAGCTGATCAATTTCCTTGACCATTTCATCGGTCAGCTTTTGGATCTGGTCTGAATAAATTTTTTGGTCATCCTGACTTATTTCGTGATCTTTTTCTAATCTTTTGATGGTATCCATCCCGTCCCTGCGCACGTTACGAACTGCAATCCGGCTTTGCTCGGCATATTTGCCGGAAACCTTAGTCAGTTCCGCACGGCGTTCTTCATTCAGTTCCGGAATAGGGATACGCAATGTCTGACCATCAACAACCGGATTAAGGCCAAGCCCCGCGTTGCGAACGGCCTTTTCTGCTGCCGCGACCATTGTCTTGTCCCATATATTAACGCTGATCATACGGGCCTCTGGTGTCGAAACTGTGGCAATCTGGTTTAGGGGCATCTGAGAACCATAGGCATCCACCATGACCGGATCCATCAGATTGACAGAAGCCCTGCCCGTTCTAAGCCCGACAAATTCTGATTTAAGGTTTTCAATGGCCCCGTTCATCCGGCGCTTGAGATCATTCAGATCAATTTCAGATGACATTTTTGTTCACTCCTTGGCTATGATTGTGAATTCGCCGTCTCCACACATAACGCGGGCGAATTCACCATGCTTATGGATGGAGAATACCACGATGGGAATATCATTCTCACGCGCCAGTGCTATTGCAGACGTATCCATAACTTTTAGGTCTTTGGTTAATACAGTATGATAATCCAATCTATCATATTTCGTGGCATCAGGATTGGTTTTTGGGTCGGCGGTGTAAACACCATTAACCTGCGTGCCCTTAAGCAGTGCATCACAGCTCATTTCGGCCGCCCTGAGTGCCGCGGCGGTATCGGTGGTAAAGAAAGGGTTACCCGTTCCCGCCGCAAAAATAACAACACGGCCTTTTTCCATATGACGGATAGCTTTTCGGCGAATATAAGGCTCACAGACGGAAGCTATGGGAAAGGCTGATTGCACTCGACTATCGACGCCTTCCTGCTCTAATGCATTCTGAATGGCGATGGAATTCATAACCGTAGCCAACATACCCATATGGTCCGCAGAGGTGCGGTCAAAGCCGCTGGCGACACCGGTCATGCCCCTGAATATATTTCCCGCCCCGACGACCAGACAAACCTGAACATCAAGTTCCTTTACAATTTTTATTTCAGCAGCGATTCGTCTGACCATTTTTGGGTCAATACCATACTCCTGATCGCCCATGAGAGCTTCACCGGAAAGCTTCAGTAAAACACGTTTGTAATTAGGAGTTTCAGCCATTTTCACCTTATGTTTTTTATTTCAATCGTGCCGTTTTCCGGCATCTTGAAAATCCCCGTAAAAAGTTATAGGGCAGAATATACAATTCGGGCCCAAATGCGAATAAACTTTTACATTTATTCACAAATGAGCCCGAAAAAAATATTACTTACCTGCTACAGCAGCAACTTCAGCAGCAAAATCTTCTTCTTTCTTCTCAATGCCGGCACCAAGTTCCATGCGGATATAACCCGTCAGCTTGATATCTACGCCCGCATCTTTGGATGCATTCGCAATAACTTTGGAAATTTTGGTTTCGCCATCAATGATGAATGTCTGCTCTGAGAAGACAACTTCCTGATAGAATTTAGACATACGGCCAACGATCATTTTCTCAATGATGTTTTCAGGCTTGCCTGATTCCCGCGCCTGTTCAACCAGAACATTACGTTCCCGCTCAACAGCAGCCGGGTCAAGATCATCAACCGTCAGAGCCAGTGGCACCGTTGCCGCCACATGCATGGCAAGCTGTTTACCTAACGCGGTTAAAGTAGCCTCATCAGCCGTTGATTCCAAAGCTACCAAAACAGCGATCTTGCCAAGTCCGGCGGTAACAGCGTTATGGATATAAGTAGCCACAACTCCATTTTCCACGGAAAGGCCAACCGACTGGCGGAAATTCATATTTTCGCCAATGGTCCCGACGGCTTCAACAACCTCGTCTTTAACATTGCGGCCTGTTCCGGGATAATCAGCAGCAAGTGTCGCGTCATAATCGCCGCCATTCTCAAGGGCAACATTTACAATATTTTTCACAATTCCCTGAAAAGCATCGTTACGGGCAACAAAATCAGTTTCGGAATTAACTTCAACCGCAACGGATGTTGTACCATTTGATGCGACCGCAACGAGACCCTCAGCCGCAACACGGCCAGATTTCTTAGCTGCTTTGGAGATGCCTTTCTGACGTAGCCAGTCCATGGCGTCTTCAACATTGCCATCATTTTCTTTCAGGGCATTTTTACAGTCCATCATCCCTGCGCCGGATTTCTCGCGCAGTTCTTTTACAAGAGATGCCGTAATCTGAACCATCATTCTTCCTTACATATTATGAGAATAATTGCGGGCGCCGGAATATATCCGGAACCCGCAGTTGTTTAATTTACTCAGAAGCTTTAGCTGGCTTCTTAGCCGCAGTCTTCTTATCCGCTGACTTCTTAGCGGGAGTTTTCTTTGCGGCTGGCTTCTTGGCAGCTGCTTTCTTTTTTGCCGGTGCTTTTTCTTTAGCAACAACTTCTACTTCAGGAGCGGCTTCTTCAACAGCTTTTTCTGCAGGAGCAGCTTCTTCAGCAACAACTTCTTTCGCAGAAGTTTCAGCAGCACCAAGGTCAACGCCCTGCTCTACCAATTCCTGCTGAATACCATCAAGAACCGCACCTGAAACCAGATCACAGTAAAGCTGGATCGCACGGGTCGCATCATCATTACCGGGAACCGGGAAAGTGATGTTATCGGGATCACAGTTTGTATCCAGAACCGCAACAACAGGAATACCCAGTTTGTTAGCTTCCAGAATAGCCAATTCTTCTTTGTTTGTATCAATGACAAACAGAATGTTCGGAATGCCGCCCATATCTTTAATGCCACCAAGCGCCCGTTCCAGTTTGTCACGCTCGCGTGTCATCTGAAGCAGTTCTTTCTTGGTCAGACCAACAGTATCTTCGGACAATTTCACATCAAGGTCTTTCAGACGCTTTATGGAATTTGAAATTGTCTGCCAGTTGGTCATCATGCCACCGAGCCAGCGGTGATTGACATAATACTGACCACAACGTTTAGCGGCTTCGGCGATTGGGCCGGATGCCTGACGTTTTGTGCCAACGAACAATACACGTCCGCCAGATGCGGTTACGTCACGTACTGTTTCCAGCGCACGATGCAGCAAAGGCACAG
>JAGLJX010000166.1 GCA_023142175.1 Emcibacter sp. | reverse complement strand
CCTGCCACCCGAAGCTCGAAGAGCGTAGGGTGGTGGAGCTAAACGGGTTCGAACCGTTGACCTCTTCGCTGCCAGCGAAGCGCTCTCCCAACTGAGCTATAGCCCCTTATCCAATTTCAGGCCTGAACTTATTCACCCTTGCCTGATTTATCAAGTGGAAAGATAAAAATTATTCGTCCGAGTTATCCGGTGCCGGTGCGCTGACAACATCCGCTACATTTGTATCGTCATCGTTGCTGAGAACAACCGTATTGTCATCAGCTTCAATTTCAACATCGTCATTGTCTGTATCTGGCAGCAGCTCTTCTTCCGTGTCCTCTGGCTTCTTTTCTGCCAACAGTTCAAGCGAGGCCATTTTACTTTTCAGAACGATCTCTGGTTTGAACTTATGCTCACAGTCAATGCATATAATAGGGCTGTCAACTCCCAGATCATAAAATCTTGTGCCACATTTCGGACACTGGCGTTTGGTTCCCCATTCAGGTTTAGCCAACGTAATTCTCCTTAAACCTTGTTCATAAGCTCATTCTTGAAAGGCATCAATTGCCACGGAATAACGCGTCTGTCAAAGCTTATTCGCAGTTCAGTATTTTTTTTATGGTCTAAATGAAGCTAAATCAACGTATTCACTGGTGGATAGACCTGATATCATGCTATCTGAAGTCAAAAAATTACAGCAAAGATACCATTTATGAATCAGCTTACCTCTAAAATAGCAGGCGCTCTTACCGGAAGATTAAAAGTACCCGGTGATAAATCCATTTCCCACCGTTCCCTGATCATGGGCGCTCTCGCCATTGGGCAGAGCCGCATATCCGGGCTTCTGGAAGGAGAGGATGTATTAAACACGGGTCATGCTATGAAAGCCATGGGTGCGGATATTTCCAAGGCCAGCAATGGCGACTGGCTGGTTCACGGCGTAGGAGTTGGCGGATTATCGCAACCGGAAATTCCCCTTGATATGGGCAACAGCGGCACGGGCGCACGGCTGATCATGGGGCTGGTGTCTACATATCCCTTTGCTACAGACTTCATCGGCGATGCTTCTCTGTCGGGGCGACCCATGAAGCGGGTGACGGATCCTCTGGAAAAATTTGGTGCCAAATTTAAGGGCGCAAAAGGCATGACCCTGCCCCTGACCGTTGAAGGTATCAGCGACCCCATGCCCATAGAATATAAAGTTCCCGTGGCCTCAGCACAGGTAAAGTCGGCGATTCTTCTGGCTGCCCTCAATACGCCGGGGAAAACCACCGTGATCGAGCCGACCCCCACCCGTGACCATACGGAACGTATGTTTGAGCATTTCGGCGTGGATATAGAAATCAAAGGCACGGCCATCACGGTCACGGGCCAGCCGGAGCTTGCCGCACGGGAAATGTATGTGCCCACTGACCCATCTTCGGCGGCTTTCCCGACTGTGGCTGCCCTGATCACTCCCGGTTCAGACATCACCATTGAAAATGTCGGCATGAATCCTTCGCGCACAGGTATCTATACAACCTTGAAAGAAATGGGCGCGGATATCAACTTTATCAATGAGCGTCTGGAATGTGGCGAATCGGTTGCCGATATCCATGTCAAATACAGCAAGCTCACCGGCGTCACCGTACCAAAAAACCGCGCACCTTCCATGATTGATGAATATCCCATCCTTTGTATCGCCGCAGCTTTTGCGGACGGCAAAACGATTATGCGTGGCCTCGGCGAACTTCGGGTGAAAGAAAGCGACCGCATCGCTGTTATGGTTGCAGGACTTAAAGCCTGCGGCGTTGACGTGACCGAGCATGACGATGGCATGACCGTCTCAGGCGCGAAAAATATTGCGGGCAATGATACCGTTAAAACCCATCTGGATCATCGGATCGCCATGTCATTCCTGATCCTTGGAGCCAGAACGGATAAACCCGTTACCGTGGATGATGGTTCGGTGATCGAAACCAGTTTCCCCGGTTTCCGTAGCCTGATGAACGGATTAGGTGCCAATATTGAGGAAATCTCATAATGCCCATAATCGCCATTGACGGCCCCGCAGCATCTGGCAAAGGAACTCTGGCCCGCAAGCTGGCCGGGCATCTGGATTATGCCTATCTTGATACGGGGGCCTTATATCGGGCGGTGGGGCTGAGGGTATCCCGCACGGGCGGTAATGCGGACAATGAACAGGACGCGGTCGAGGCCGCAAGACTTCTAAGTCAATGTGATTTTAATGACCCGGAATTAAAAAGCGAATCAACAGGCGGTCTGGCCTCAAAAGTTGCCGCCATTCCGGCGGTTCGCGCTGTTCTTTTGGACTTTCAGCATCAATTTGCCGTCCACCCACCGGGCGGTAAAGCCGGCGCCGTGCTGGACGGGCGGGATATAGGCACCGTAGTCTGCCCTGATGCCGACCTTAAATTATTCATCACCGCAGGCGTTAAAACCCGCGCAAAACGGCGGTTTCTGGAACAGTGTGGCGAGGGCGGAAGTGACGCAGAATATAAGCTTATACTGAATGACCTGAAACAGCGGGACGAGCGGGACATGAACCGTGCCACCTCCCCCTTGAAAGCCGCCGAAAACGCACACTTGCTTGATACAACAAATTCGGATATAGAAGCCGTGTTCGAACAAGCCTGCAAGCTGGTTTCGAACAGAATGACAACCGCCTGACTCACCCACTAAGGATGAGCCAAGGTGTTTTGTGCATTCGAATTAACCCGTTTTGTTTAACCGCAAGACCGCCGGAAACAACCGGCTGGCCCGATAAAACGATATTAGAACGAAGAGAGAAACCATTAAATGACTGCTGAACAAATAGCACCAAGTACCGAAGATTTCGCCGCAATGCTGGACGAAGTCTTTGGCAAAGACGAAAGATTTGACGGTAAAGTAGTTACCGGAACCATCATCGCCCTCGATAAAGAATCGGCAACAATAGACATTGGCCTTAAAGCTGAAGGCCGTGTCATGTTAAAAGAATTCGCAGGCCCCGGCCAAGACGCCGAACTTGCTATCGGTGACAAAGTAGACATTTTTGTCGAACGCATCGAAAACGCCACTGGCGAAGCCATCCTGTCCCGTGAGAAAGCCCGTCGGGAAGAATCATGGACAGTATTGGAAAAATCATACGAAGCTGAAGAGCGTGTTAACGGCGTTATCTTTGGCCGGGTTAAAGGCGGCTTTACAGTTGACCTTGACGGCGCCATTGCCTTCCTTCCCGGATCACAGGTTGACGTTCGCCCCATTCGCGACGTAACGCCGCTGATGAATATCACCCAGCCTTTCCAGATTTTGAAAATGGATCGCAAGCGCGGTAACATCGTTGTTTCCCGCCGCGCCATTCTGGAAGAAAGCCGTGCGGAACAGCGCGCTGAACTGATCACATCACTGGCCGATGGTCAGGTTGTTGAGGGTATCGTCAAGAATATCACTGATTACGGTGCCTTTGTTGACCTTGGCGGTATTGATGGCCTGTTGCATGTGACCGATATTTCATGGAAACGCATCAACCATCCGTCCGAAGTTCTTAGCATTGGTGATACCATCAACGTACAGATCATTCGCCTTAACCCTGAAACTCAACGTATCTCCCTTGGCATGAAACAACTGCTGGAAGATCCGTGGTCAGCTATTGAAGCGAAATTCCCAATCGACACCCGCCTTAAAGGCCGGATCACAAATATCACCGATTATGGTGCTTTTGTTGAACTGGAAGAGGGTAT
>JAGLJX010000165.1 GCA_023142175.1 Emcibacter sp. | reverse complement strand
ATGATCAGCCGGTGCCTTTTTTATCAGCCATAGAGAAAACAGACGGCAGTCACGATATTGTCCTGACCCTGAAAAATTCGGCGGGGGAATTGACCCGGTTTTCCGATGTCAGCATAGAATATAAGGAAATAAAAAAAGGCAAAAAGAAGTCATCTTACCCCACGCTCATTGAAGTCAAGGCTGAAAATGGCGAGGAAAGCCTGATCGGTACGTTTCGACTGACCCGCAAGATTGATCATTTTAATTTCAATGACCATTTGAATTTCCTTGAAAGGAGTTTCACCAGTAGCAGAGCTTCTATTACCAATTACCGTTATATTGCAGATTATGACCTGTCGTATGTGACTGCTTCTGGAACTCAAAAACTCAACGGAAAAGCACTGAGCGAATATCAGGATGTTCGCCCCCCTAAAAAGAAGAGATCTTCTCGGAAAAAGAGAAGACGGTAATAGTATTTTCGTTACAGTCTCAATAAAAAATAATAAATAAAGTAATGTTTTAACATTCTGTTATGCCGTATATTTATTTGTTTATAAAAGCATAGGGAAAACAGAAAATGCATTCAGTGAAGAGCAATATTTTCAAACGTCATATTTTATTGTGTATTCCATTGTTAATGGTTTCGTCATGCGGGGCAGAGGAAGATAAATCTACTGTTAATCTACCTCAGGATGGAAATATCTGGTTCACTTCTGCGCAGGAGACATTACAGAAAAACTTATCCCAAGCCCCCATAACCAGTAAGGCCAAGAATGTTATTTTATTCATAGGTGATGGTATGGGCGTCAGCACCGTAACCGCCGCCCGGATATTTGACGGGCAATCCCGTGGTATGAAAGGTGAAGAAAATATTCTTTCCTGGGAAAAATTCTCCAATGTGGCATTATCCAAAACCTATAATACTAATCAGCAGACGCCAGATTCCGCAGGGACAGCTACGGCGTTTATGACGGGAATTAAATCAAAGGCCGGGGTTATATCTGTTGATCAGTCTATCGTTCGGGGTGATTGCGCATCTTCTGATAATCATCATGCGACAAGTTTTCTGGAGCTTGCGGAGATGCGTGGAATGGCCACGGGAATTATCTCCACCGCTGGGATAACCCACGCCACACCGGCTACGGCCTATGCTCATGTCCCGGAAAGGGGCTGGGAAAATGATGCTAAAATGCCCGAAGCTGAGAAAGCTGCAGGATGCAAGGATATAGCTCTTCAATTTGTCGAATTTTCACGCGGCAATGGAATTGAAGTGACTTTTGGTGGGGGGAGGAAAAACTTTCTGCCTGAAACGGTAACTGGCCCCGAAGGAAAAAAGGGCAAAAGAAAAGATAACAGAAACCTTGTTTCCGAATGGCAGGAAAAAAATCCTACAGGTCAGTATATCTGGAATGAAAAAATGTTTGATAATATTGACCCCTCAAAAACTGGCCCCGTTCTTGGTCTCTTTAACCCCAACCATATGCAGTTTGAAGCTGATCGTGCTGATGACAAGGGCGGCGAACCATCGATTGCCAAAATGACAGAAAAGGCTCTAAATATTCTTCAGAAAAAAGAAGAGGGATATTTTTTGTTTGTTGAAGGCGGGCGGGTTGACCATGCCCATCATGGCAACAATGCTTACCGGGCATTGAGTGATGCCGTCGCACTAGCAGAAGCAGTGCAGAAAGCTGTGGAAATGACTGACGCGCAAGACACGCTTATCATTGTCACGGCGGATCATTCCCATGTATTTACCATGGGCGGATATTCGACAAGGGGCAATCCTATTTTGGGTAAAGTCCTTAAAAATGATAAAGGCGGGGTAGCGAAAGATGCTTTCGATCGGGGGACCGATGGCAAACCCTATACAACATTAGGTTATTATTCAGGCACGAGTGCCGAGGCTGAACATCCGCGGGCAGACCTTTCCGATGTGGATACAACGGTGAAAAACTTTCAACAACAAGCCCTTGCTCCTTTGGTGAGCGAAACACATGGGGGGGAGGATGTGGCTATTTATGCCAGGGGGCCGTCTGCTTACCTAATTCGTGGCGTGGTTGAACAAAATTATATTTTTAACGTCATGTATCATGCTATAGGGATGGGGTCACAACCTTAAACTACGGTAATTATTTATGTCTGATCAATCCTCAACGCTTTTAGCTGAGCTATCAAGCGAGTTGGAAAAATGTCGTCTTCTGTCGGAAGAAACACCGCTGGTTAACCCCTATCAGCAGATGTCATACCATCTGTTGAAACAGATGAAAAAGGGGCAGATGCCATCTGAAGATATTGATAATATTGTGGAGGAGCTTTCTGCTCAGGGTTTTTTAAGCCGGGGCAGGCGGGCGCGGACCTATTTGAAGGAAACGGATCGCCAGAAAAATAAGAAACGTCTTGGCGATTGCTTCCTGCTAATATGCAAGGGCAAGTCTTTCGCCGAATTTCAGGAAATAATACAGCGCGAACTGGTGGGTATTGTCATAACAGGTCATCCTACTTTCGGCTTTAGCCGCTCGCAGTATGATATATTGGCCGGTCTGATTGATGGCTCCATGACCGAAAAACAGGCCGCGATAAAGATCAAAACCTGTAAGGGCCGCCCTGATGATGGACTGACCCTTAATTATGAATTTGAACAGTCGGAAAAGGCTTTGCTTAATCTGCAACAGGCCATAGCAAGTCTGTATGAAGTGGCGCTTAATGTTGCGCGTACGGTCTATCCTGAAGACTGGAAGTCGCTTGATTTAAAGCTGGTCACAACGGCCAGCTGGGTTGGCTTTGATGTGGACGGGCGCGACGATATCACATGGATGGATAGCGTCAAATACCGTATCCTTATGGCCCACCGCCAATGTGAGGTTTATCTGTCGCGCTGGCAGAGTGAAGGTAAAGTTCATGATTTGCTACAACAGCTTAAAGATATGTTTGCCAGTGACCTCAACCATATCCCCGATGATGCTCATGATGTGCCAGCAGTACGGAAACTTGCCCGCCACATGGCTAATAGCAGGGCTGATATACCTTCCCAGATTTTGGATGAGTTAGATCAACTGATCACCAATGCCAAAGATGATGATGTTAGTGAACTGATTATCTTTCGGGCTATTTTTGCTAATTTCCGTTCCGGCTTCTCTCATGTGCATTTTCGCCTGAATGCGGTGCAGCTGCATAATGCGATCCGGCCAATGGTTGCGATGGAAAAAGACCCCGATGATGCCACAAGTCGTCGGCGTTATATGACAGCGGCCAGCAAATTACTCGATCATATATCGTCCGAAACCATCGGTTATGAGACGATTCTGCATGAGCAGACCACAGCCAAAAGGTTGTTTATGATCGTGGCTCAGTTCCTTAAATATATTGACCCAAACACCCCCATACGGTTCCTGATAGCGGAATCTGATACGCCGTTTACGGTGCTGGCGGCATTATGCTATGCCAAGTTGTTCGGGGTGGAGGATAATGTTGATATCTCGCCCCTGTTCGAGACCGATCAGGCCTTGGTGCGCGGCGCAGAGGTAATTGAGGAATTGCTGGAAAATCCCCATTATTTTGCCTATGTCAAAAAACGGGGGCGGTTATGCATACAGGCGGGATATTCCGATGCGGGCCGCTATCTGGGACAGGTTGCGGCGGGTCTCGCCATTGAACGTCTGCGGATAAAGGTTGCCAAACTATGGCGCAAATTTGATCTGAGTGATGTGGAACTGGTGATTTTTGACACGGGCGGGGAAAGTGTCGGGCGCGGGGCGCATCCGGATGGCTTTGGTGGTCGGCTTGATTATATGCATACGCCGGAAGCCCGCCGCTTGGTGAAAAAACATAATATAGCCTATAAACAGGAGTTCAGCTTGCAGGGCGGAGACGGTTATCTGTGGCTGCATACGCCAGACCTTGCCTTTGCTACCCTAAGTCGGGTTATGGAAAACCTATTGTCGCCGGTGGACGAGACACCGGACCCATTTTATAAGAATATTGATTGGTCACTGGATTTTTTCATCACCGTCAAGACCTATAACAGCGCGGTTGCTGAGGGCTCGGACTTTATGAAGTTGATCTCCATTCTGGGTACGGATATTTCTTACCCGTCCGGTTCTCGCATGACACTTCGTCAGGACGAAGGCGTGGTGAGCCGTCCATTGGAAAAACTATCCCAAATCAGGGCTATTCCCAATAATATGCTCCTGCATCAACTGGGCTATTTTGCCAATAGTTTAGGTGGCGTAGGGACGGCCATAGCGCAAGATGGTTATGGTTTCTGGAAAATGTATGATAGCTCGACCCGCCTGCGCCATATTATGAAATTGGTCATTGCGGCGGTTGATGTGACAGAAGAAGATTTTCTTGGAGCTTATACGTCATTATTCCGGCCCCGCTACTGGATGCATTCGGCCAGCTATGAGGACGAAAGCCACGACCACGACCGCATGCTAAGACTTGCCAAGATGTTGAAAAAACATGGCGTATTTGAGGGATTAAACCGTGTTGAGTTTACCCTGCGGCAGGACTTAATGTATCTCAAAGACAGTATGAAAACGCGAGAAGTTGAAGCCGCGCCTTATAGCCTCAGCGCAGAAGAACGCAGCAATTATATCCTGCTTCATGTGGTGCGCATGGCTCTGATTCAGCGGATTTTCCTGCTGATTACACGAATTCCACGGTTCCGTGATCATAAAGGGCTGAGTGTTGATGACCTTATTCTGCGGATTTTGCGGTTTCAAATTTCGCCAACACTGTTGTTACTGCGTGAAATTTTTCCACTGGAAGGTGATTATGAAATTGACCTGGATAATCCGGAAGCGATAAGTTTCTCCAGCGATGATACCCACGGTTATAAGTATGAAAATAAGCAGATATTTGATGAGATCGAAATAATCTATAATCAGATAAGAAAAATTTCACAGGCAGTTTCGGCGCATATCGGGGCTATTGGATAAAAGGGGACAATATTATGTCAGAGAAAAAAGCGATTACCTGTTTTAAAGCCTATGATATCAGGGGCCAGCTTGGCACGGAATTAGATGCTGATATTGCTTACCGGATAGGCCGGGCATTTGGTGAATTCCTAAAACCCAAAACTATCGTAGTAGGCGGGGATATCCGCCTCACCTCGGAAGAACTGAAAGTGGCGGTAAGCAATGGTTTGCTGGATTCCGGTGTTGATGTGATTGACATTGGCATGACGGGCACGGAAGAGATATATTTTGCCACAAAATACCTTGGTGTTGATGGTGGGATAGAGGTTACGGCCAGTCATAACCCTATGGATTACAATGGCATGAAGCTGGTCAGGCAAGAGGCCAGACCAATCAGCGGAGATACCGGTCTTTTTGACATACAACGCCTTGCCGAGAATAATGATTTCTCTGAGGTTGCCGAGCGCGGCAGGTTGACAAAAAAATCAACGCTTGAGGCCTATGTAGATCATTTGATGACCTATATTGATCCGTCAAATATCAAACCCCTGAAGCTTGTGGTGAATTCGGGTAATGGGGCAGCAGGTCATGTGGTTGACGCCCTTGAAGGTGCTTTTGCAAAGGCCAATGTACCTATAGAGTTTATCAAAATTCATCATGAGGCCGATGGTAATTTCCCCAACGGTATTCCTAACCCTCTTTTGATGGAGAACCGTGCCGATACATCAGATGCGGTCTTGGCCCACGGGGCTGATATGGGTATCGCATGGGACGGGGATTTTGACCGATGTTTCCTGTTTGATGAAAATGGTGAATTCATTGAAGGGTATTATATTGTTGGGCTGCTAGCGGAAGCTTTCCTCCAAAAAACGCCCGGAGCAAGCATTATCCATGATCCCAGACTGACATGGAATACAGTTGATCTGGTTGAGGCATCCGGTGGTAAAGCTATCATGTCAAAAACTGGTCATGCCTTCATTAAAGAACGGATGCGGGCGGAAGATGCTGTTTACGGCGGGGAAATGAGCGCCCACCATTATTTCCGGGATTTTGCTTATTGTGATAGTGGCATGATCCCCTGGATGCTGGTTGCCGAAATGATTTGCGTCAAGGGAATACCGCTTTCCAGAATGGTCGCGGAACGAATTGAAAAATTCCCCTCATCCGGTGAGATCAATAACAAACTGGAGGCTCCAAAAGAAGCCATTGACCGTGTGCTGGCTGCCTTTAAAGACGAGAGCATTGCTCAGGATAATACGGATGGTATCAGTCTGGAATTCCCCAACTGGCGTTTCAGCTTAAGAAGTTCCAATACAGAACCTGTTGTCCGGTTGAACGTTGAATCAAGGGGCGACATTGCCCTGATGAAAGAAAAAACGGCGGCAATATTGAAAATATTACGTAGCTGACCATAAACACTGACCCGCAATATAAGTGGCACGAATAGCTCTGTCATCGCCCATAATCATCAGGATAAATAGTAAATCCTCTATGGATTTGGCATGTGCCGCCCGATAGGCCATAAGGTCAGTAGTGTTAATATCCAGAATGATAAAATCTGCCTCGTGGCCTTTTTTGAAAGTTCCCACGTTATCCGCAATATTCAAAGCCCTTGCGCCGCCCAAGGTGGCCAGATAAAACGCCTGTGGTGCTGTCATAGCCTGTCCGATCAGGTGAGAGACTTTATAGGCTTCTCCCAATGTTTGCAGTATTGAGAAGCTCGTGCCGGCTCCCACATCGGTTCCAACCCCTAACTTTATGGGTGTGTTATTTCTCATAACGAGGCCTATATCAAATAACCCACTACCCAAAAATAAATTGGATGTGGGGCAATGAGACAAGGCTGTTCCACTTTCTGACAGTCGCTCACGCTCCGATGCTGTCAAATGAATGCCATGCGCTAATACCGTACGGTCACCAAGCAATCCGAAACTGTCATAGATATCCAGATAATCCTTGGAATTGGGGAAAAGTTTTTTAACCCAGTCGATCTCTTCCTTATTTTCAGAAATATGTGACTGCACATGAACGGTGGGAAATTCTTTTTTAAGAACGCCAGCCGCTTCCAATTGTTTTGCTGTGCTGGTAGGAGCGAAGCGGGGGGTAATGCAATAGGACGCCCGACCAGTGCCATGCCATTTTTTAATCAAGGCGTGGGACTGCTCATAACTTGTTTCTGCGGTGTCCAGTAAGGGGGCCGGTGCGTTTTGATCCATCATAACCTTGCCCGCTATCATCCGCATATTGCGCTTTTCAGCCTGTTCAAACAGGGCGTCCACGGATTGAGGGTAAGTGGCACAGAATACCGCCGCCGTGGTGGTGCCATTACGCAATAGCTGATCGCAAAATTTATCGGCGACCTTGTCAGCATAGGCTTTATCGTGAAATTTTTGTTCTGCAACAAAAGTATATTCTTCCAGCCAGTCAATAAGCTGACTACCAAAGGATGCCATAATTTCCATTTGAACATAATGGGTATGGGTATCAATGAACCCCGGCATGATCAGGCAATTAGGATAATGGGTGATTTCGACCGCCGGGTCCAGTGTAGCCAAGATTTTGCAGGCTGGCCCCACATCATGAATGATTCCGTCTTTTATGACCAGAATACCGTCCGCCTCATGATGCATACATCTGCTTACATCCTCATAAAAGGGATCACCCGTAAAATACAGCAGGCTGCCGCGTACGGCTTTCAGTTCGGTATTATTCATAGACACCTGATCTCATAATCGTCAACGCTCATCATTATAACATACTATAGGGGATAGAGAAATTTTGTTCACAATCTTCATTATTATTGTATTATTTCTTTATATTCAACGTATAATAACCCAATAAGTTTATTTCAGAGGATAAATATGGCTGTGGCACAGGAAAGTTTGATAAGGCCTTCAAAGTCGGGCAAAAAAAATTCCAGTGAAGAAGTTATTCACCAACAAATTTCTGATGCTATCCTCGAACAGCGTCTTGCACCGGGTACGAAGCTTACGGAAGAATCATTAAGTGAAATTTTTGGTGCCAGCCGTACGGTAGTCCGCCGCGCCCTGACCCGGCTCAATTACGAAAATATTGTGGAAATTCGTCCCAATCGGGGGGCCATTGTGGCCAGCCCCACCACAGTGCAAGCTCGACAAATTTTTGAAGCCAGACAAATCATAGAAGAGGCGGTTTTGAGGGCTTGCGTCCAAAAACATTCGGCATCTGATGTGACAAG